>NZ_CP184128.1:0-164239 GCF_052474515.1 Methylomonas sp. 2BW1-5-20
ATCGACGGTTTGTTGCTTCCCTTTACCAAACAGGTCAACGGTAATCTGTCGGTGAAATTGTTTGACGGTGACATTACCCAAGATGCCAATATCGGTATGCTTTCCCCGTTTTATCCGGTGAAATAAGCTGTTATCAAGAACCAGCGTCATGTAATCGGCTTAGGAATGATCCTGTTATGCAACTTTTTATTCCCTACTAAAAAAGACCATCAATTCTTGTAACTTGCTAAATCGACATGACATGCATAAGCGCTTAGCAACAAGTCGGCAGGCATGTGATCTTTTCGAAGCCGCATAGTCATAGAGCTTGGCAATACTGAATACATGCGAATTTTTTGATAGGTGCTCAGCAGGCGTTTTGTTGCTAAGAAGAGTTAACCTGATGGCCGCTAAAAATAGAATTTCATACGATTGTGACTTTGTCACTGATAAATCTGACATTACAACTTATATTGGAATCGCCTTGTAAAGACTCTGACGTTTTTATCACAGAAGAATACTTAGGCCTCTTTTATATATTTCAATAATAAGGTAGGAATCCAATGATAGATTTAATGTTAATGTTTGCATCGAGTGTCTTACAAATGAATCTTAGAGATCATCACGACATCCCATTTGCGTTACCGCTGGTATTCGCTGCCGTATTGGGATTTGTAATTGGATTTATTATTTTAAAGTTTATCGGCAATGAGCAAAAAGAAGATGCTAAACAGGATAGCTAATACTGACGATTACCAGAATCCAATATCTTATTTAATGCTTCAAAATTAATGTTCTGAATAGAACCTCTGCTCAATATTAACCAACCGTAACTTTCAAAGCGTTTCAGATGGCGGGATACCACTTCACGAGCTGTGCCTAATTCCAAGGCCAGCTCGTTATGGGTTTTATACAGGCTTTTTTCACCACTTGCCAACAGTAACTTTGCCAGCTTCTGGTCGACTGTACCTGTCGAAATGCTCTCCATGCGTTTGATGACATCGGCTAATCGTTTCGAAAAGTTGCGGAATACAAATTCACGAAAAAACGTGGATTGCTCCAAACAGCGATGAAAAATATGGGCAGGGACGGCAAATGCACTGACTTCGGTTTCTGTATATCCTTCGGCAGGATAATTGTTGTCACCAAGTAAACAGGAAGTCGTCAGCACGCAAGAATCACCTGCCAGCACATGATAGAGTAGTATTTCTCGGCCATCCTCTGCAATAATCTGTGCTTTAATACTGCCTGATAACATCAATAGATAATGATCGCAAACCTTCCCAGGATAAAAGACTTGTTGACGAGCAGGTAGATTGACCAAAACAGCTGAGTCCATTAATTGCTTTATCACTTTATCCGTGCTACCGATAAAGGCTGGAAAATGTAATTTCCACAATTTCTCATTCATATTAATCTGCCTTTATCGAAACCGTTTTATAAGCGGTTAATGTGCAGCGGTCTTAGCGGGGGCCATCTCGAAAATAATGATTTCAGCTTCACCTTTTCCGACATTCTCTACCGTCATTTCAGCACCGGTTTCCCAAAATACTTCACCTGGGCCGAAGACGTTGCTTTGGCCGCCGTCTTCAACTTTTAATTTCCCCTTAAGTACATAACGCGGTCCTGGACCTTCATGCGTATGTAAGGGCGTTTTGTAGCCTTTGGGAAATCGCACCCGAATAATGTTCGTATCGACTTCTTTAGCGGCCAGCGTTACGTGTTTTTTCAACAACAGCTCGCGAGAGAACTTTGCAGAGGATTCCTCAGCGTTGGCGGCGGGACTGGTAGCCAGGAATAATCCTAGTGCAGAAGCCAGATAAAAAATGCGACCTAGATATTTCATGTTTTTTGTCTCTTGAATGATTACAGGATGGAGAGGCTGATCGGATCTGTAAGACCTAATCAGCACCTTTTGCGGCGGGAGTAAGCTAATTCGCTTGACCCGCTTTTGTGGCTTCCGGCACTTCAATCAATCGACCTGATTTGACATCGTAGATGTAGCCATACACAGGAATGTCGGAAGGTACCAGACTGTGATTGCGGATTCTCAGTACGTCTTCCAGGACGCTTTGTTCCTGATTTTTGATCGTCAACCAATTGATGTATTTGCCATCGGTGCAACCAGGACCTTCACAGCAATCATGCCAACCCGACGCATCCACTGAGGCCGTTTTTAAACTGCTGGAAAGTAGATCGCTCATGATGTCATTCGTGAAGGTTTCCATTCCGCAGTCAGTGTGATGAATCACGAACCATTCCCGCGTACCCAATAATTTATAGGAAATCACCAGTGAACGAATTGCATCGTCGCTGGCTCTGCCACCTGCATTGCGGATTACATGAGCGTCACCTTCGCTGAGGCCGGCGTATTTGGCTGGATCAAGACGAGCATCCATGCAGGTCAGAATCGCAAAGCGACGACCTGGGGGCATTGGCAAGTCACCTTTGTTAAAGTCGGATGCGTAGCCTTGATTGGCCGCGAGAACTTCATCGAGAATTTGGGACATGAATACCTCTATTTGTGTTGTTGTAATGTAGTTATGGTTAGTTTGAGTGCTACTTAAATAAATCAGCTCGGCTGATATACCAAATTTCTGCCATTTCAGACGAACAATTCGACATCCTTGTTATCAGTCTAGGAGCCCACACTCAAGGCAACTAGACTGTCATGATCATAAACCGCAGCAGAAGTCCGTTTGATCAACTCAATGTTGCTGCTACGCTCCATCATGCCGCCGACAGCCAGCGTGACGATCATGGCCTCAAACGCATAGGAAAGATGCGCGCGATAACGTTGATACAGATTTTTATCGTCAATCTCTTCCACCCCATGCTTGGTCAATGATTCTCGATAAAGATTCAATAGTTCTGCTTCGTGGGCACGGCGGCAATCTGGTTTTAACGAGGTGGCTAAAAAATAAGCGACATCACCTATACCTTCTCCCATTCGTACCAGTTGCCAATCCAGAAAACCCGGCTGCTCGTCTTGCCAAAACAGGTTGCCGGGGTGGCAATCGTGGTGGACAAGTGTTTGAGGACCTGTCGCAAGCGATTGGGTAATGCGGTGGCGATTAGCCGCATAGTGAAGCGCAGGCTTATGGAGATTGATGGGTACCAGATTGACGGCGAGTTTAAGACCTTGTTTCATTAAAGGTACTGCAAGCAAATTCCCCATGTAATGTTCAGCACGATTATTGAAGCCGCTTAGCCAACGATGGGTGTGGAGCAACTGGCGATTATTCCAATAATGCGCATGAAATCGCGCGAGTTGCTGAATCACTTGTCGAGCTTGGTGAAGCGACAAGGCATCGTCTGGTTGACCCGGTGTAAAACCGGATTCGGCCAGATCGGTCATCACCAACGTAGAGCCATGGCAACATCGAGTTTGTGCTGCCAATATGTGTGGAAGTTTCACGGGTGAGGCCTTTGAAAGTGACTGATAAAAGTGCACTTCCTTATGTAATAGACGCGGCAACGCCGTGATGATGCGCGATTTTATGGCCAGGGATGGTGTTTTTACAAACCATCGCAATGGCACTATGTGGGGAGCATCATGGTTGACCAACACCCGCAGGCGAGTCGAGGTACCGACACTGACAGACTGGATACTGATGTCCGAGACTTTCGCATCAGCGGCATAATGATTAACAATGCCTTGCGCCCATCGCCGTGACAAATCCGTCGGGCGATGTACCAAAATATTCTGCTTCATGATTCCCTGCTATTCATCGGAAATGACTTCCTTAGGCATGTGGCGATTGATCAGGAAATACACGACCGGAATCACCACCAGCGAAAACAAAGTCGAGGCGATAATGCCGAAGATAAAGCTCCAGGCCAAACCAGAGAATATCGGGTCGAGAACGATCATCACTGAACCCAACACCGCCGATGCAGCGGTCAAGAATATCGGGTTCAAGCGGGTGGCGCCGGCTTCGACGATGGCATCAGCCAAGGAGATATACGGATTGCCGCGATAGATGTTCTCGATGAAATCGATCAGGATGATCGAGTTACGCACCACGATGCCGGCCAGGGCGATCATACCGATCATCGCCGTAGCGGTGAAATAGATAGGATCGGCATATTGGCCTACGTCCGACGCGAACAGGTTGATGAACCAGAAACCGGGCATGATGCCGATCACGGTCAGTGGGATCGCAATCATCATGATCAGCGGCACGCCGAGCGAGCCGGTCTGGCCGACCAACAGAATGTAGATCATCACCATGGCCGCCGCAAAAGCTAAGCCCAGATCACGAAACACATCCACGGTAATTTTCCATTCGCCTTCGCCGGCCATTTCGGTGCGGTAGCCGGGTGGCAATGGCTGTTGTTCGAGTTTGTCACCCAAGTCCCAAACCGCTTCCACGGGACTCCTGCCGGCCATTTCGCCCAGTACGTAAGACACCCGTTGCAGGTTTTTGTGGTAAATGGTCTGGTCGCCGTTTTCCTGGACGAAGTGGCCGATTTCACTCAAGCGCACCAAGTCACCGTTGACGGACTTGACCGACAAGTTGAGCAAATCAGCTGCCGAGGAGCGTGCCGCTCTGGGTAATTGCAGTTCGATCAACAAGGGCTGACGTTCGCTAGCGATATGCAGGGTACCGGCCGAGCCGCCTTCAACCGCCAGTTTTAGGCTGCTGGCAACTTGCAGATCGCTAATCCCCAATAATGCGGCTTTGTCCTGATCGAGCATAAAATGAAACTGGTCCTGTGGCGCTTGCACATAATCGTCGACATCAACCACACCTTCTGTTTTTTCAAGATCAGCCCTAACCCGATTCGATACCTTCACAATATCCCCGTAACTCGCTTCCGGCGGACCATAAATTTCCGCAACCACACTGGATAACACTGGCGGTCCCGGCGGCATTTCGACGATTTTGATGTTGGCGCCGTATTTTTGTTCGATTTTGTCGATGTCGGGGCGCATTCTCAGCGCAATCGCATGTGACTGTTGCTCACGGCGGGTTTTGTCGATCAACACCATGCGGATGTCGCCAATATAAGCGCCTTGGCGCAAATAGTAATGCCGTACCAGGCCGTTGAAATCCATCGGTGAAGCCAAACCGACATAGGTTTGATAACTGCTGACTTCGTTCACGGTGGACAGATATTGGCCTAAAGCCGTGGCCACTTCATTAGTCGCTTCCAGCGAGGAGCCTCGCGGCATGTCAATCACCAGTTGCAGTTCGTTTTTGTTGTCGAACGGTAGCAGTTTCAACGGTACAACCCGAGTGACGGTCATCAGCGTTGACAAGACAAAGGCGATAAACACAGCCAGCAAAAACCACAAGGCCTTGGCTTTATTGTTCAAAAGTGGTGCCATGATGGCGTGATAAAGCTTGAAACCGCGCGTTTCCTGTAAGCGGAATTCCGGTCCGTGATCTTTACCGTAATCGCCTTTTAACAGTTTATAGCTGGCCCAGGGTGTGACCGTGAAGGCGATCAGCAAGGACATCAGCATTGCAATCGGCACGTTGAAAGCCATCGGCGCCATATAGGGGCCCATCATGCCGGTGATGAAAAACATCGGCACGAAGGACATGATGACGGCAAAGGTTGCCAGAATTGTTGGTGGACGGATTTCATTGACCGCTGTCAGCAAGGCCTGCAGCGGTGGTTCCTTACGCATCTTGTAATGGCGGTGAATGTTTTCGACATCGACGATGGGGTCGTCCACCAACAAACCGAGCGACAGGATCAACGCGAACAGCGTCACCCGGTTGATGGTGTAACCGAAGATTAAATCCAACATCAAAGTCACCGCAAACGTCATTGGCACCGCCAATGACACAATCAGCGATTCCTTGAACCCCAGCGACAGGGCCAGCAGTACGATGATGGTCAATATCGCAATACTTAAATGCATTACCAGTTCGTTGACCTTATGGTCGGCGGTTTCGCCGTAGTTGCGGGTAATGGTCACCAGCACGTCATCGGGAATTAGCGTGCCGTGCAATTGTTCGGTGAGTTCCAATACCTGCTCGGCGACACCGACCGCGTTGCTGCCGCGACGTTTAGCAATGGCTATGGTGGCCATTTGCCGCTCTTCACCGACGGCGGGTAACGCATCGCTATGGCCTATGGTTTTCATCTGTTCGACACCCGGCCCAAAGCCGATGCGGGTGTAGTAATCGGTATCCTTTGGGCCATCAATGATTTCGGCGACATCGCGCAAATAAACGAGTCGGCCGGCAACGCTTTTCAGCACCGTCGCCCCAATTTGCTCAACAGACTGGTAGTTGGGACCGGATTCCAAGAGGATTTCGCGGTTGTTTTGATTGAGCCGGCCGGCTTGCAAATTGACGTTGCTTTGCGCCAAGGCTTGTTGCACATCCAACAGACTGATGCCGGCAGCCTGCAATTTAGCGGGATCAGGATGCACCGAAATCTGCCTTGGTGCGGCACCGAGCACCGAGCTTTCACCCACATCGTCGATCGCGCGCAAACGTTCGATCAGTTCTTCCGCAATACGACGGATAGCCATGATGTCTTCACTGCCCTTGGGCATCGACAAGCTCAGCAACAAAATCGGTACATCGTCGATTTCCACGGGCTTCACCACCCAGTCGCTGACGCCGGCCGGAATGATGTCCAAATTGGCCTGCAGTTTGTCACGGGTTTTGATCAAGCTGTCTTCGATACTTTCGCCGACCCGATAGCGCACTGTCACCAGTGACTGGCCCGGACTGGACGCCGAGTAGACATACTCCACCCCTTGAATCTGCTTGAGCAGCACTTCCAACGGCGTGGTGACGCGCTTCTCGACTTCCTCCGCAGTCGCCCCCGGATAATGCACAAACACATCCATCACCGGTACGATGATTTGCGGATCTTCCTCACGTGGTGTCAACATCAATGCCGCCGCACCGGCCAGCAATGAGATCAGCAAAAATAATAACGATAGGTGCGAGGTAGTGAACAGCCGGACGATGGCGACCGTCAGGCTGTCTTTTTGAGTTCCAACCGGTTTCATGGCACCTTTCATGGCAACTGCCCACCGTTACTTAGGATGGTTTCACCTTCATGCAGCCCGGACAGTACTTCGACTTGCTCGCCATAGGTTTTGCCGGTGCGAATGTGACGCGTCGAGAGCCTTTCACCATCGATGACTTTAACGGCTTCTAATTGGCCATAATGCAAAATAGCCGCCGCAGGAATCATTAACGCTTGTTGCGCAGTTTCACAACCCAATTCCAACCAACCGAACTGACCGTGCTGTAAACCTTCGATTTTCGGTAATTTGACTTTGATGTCTTGGGTACGGGTTTGCGGGTCGATTTCCGGGGCCATTTCATCAATCGTTCCCGTCACACTTTGCTGTAATGTGTCGAAGCGTACTTTGACTGCCATGCCTAATTTGATCGACGCGGCACAATGGCTCGCAATCGAAGCTTCAAGACGCAAATCGTCAGGTTTATGCAAGGTCACTATAGGTTGATTGGGTAAACCCATATCCCCAGGCTCTTGTAAGCGTTCGCCGACAATACCGTCAAACGGCGCGTACAACACGTTCTCACCCAACATCACCTGGCTTTGTTGGGCAGCACTGGCGGCCTGGCTGGCCATGGCTCGCGCCGCTTTGGCTTGTGCTAATGTGGCATCGTAATTTTGCCGGGTCGCCGCCTGTTTTTCGTACAGATCAACCATGCGTTTTTCATCGGCACTGGCTTGCGCCGCCTGGGCTTGCGCGGCAGTCTGTGCAGCGCTGGCCGCATTGTAAGCAGCCCGCAAATCCCTATCATCCAGACGGGCAATGACATCGCCTTTTTTCACCTTGTCGCCAGGGTGTACGGTGATTTCAACAATGCGGGCATTCAATTTTGGCGCTATCTTTGCCGCTACCCGCGATCTGACCACTCCTTGCCAGGACAAGCCATTATCGGCCGTTTGTTTGCCTACTTTTAAAGTTTGCGCACCGCTGGGTAAGGCCTCCCCACTCCCGGCAGTGGTGCCGGGTTCGGTTTTTTCATCGCCGCCTAAAATCCCCAGCGCAAATAAAATCACCAGCAGCAACGCCGTGATCGCAGCTGCGGGAATTAGCCACTTCGGGGTGTTTGATTCGGATAAATGTTCGGTCATCGTAACTCCTTTATTGCCAGAAACCGGTGGCTTGTTTGAGTTCCGCTTCGGCGCGCAAGGCATCGAAACGGGCGTTGATTTGGCGGGCGTGCGCCTTGTCACGCGCGACTTCCGCCTCGATATAACGCGTTACGGTTACTACGCCGGCTTGGCGCTGCTCATTGACCAGACGTAAAGCTTCCTCCGCGGACTGCACTGCAACGCGGCTAACCTCTGCACTGCTGAGTGCTTCCTGTAATTTGAGCTGCGCGGATTTGAGCTGGTTTTCAATGCGTAAACGGGTTTGCCGGACGGTTTCCTGGGTAGCCGTCAATTCGTGCTCGGCTTTCTTGATTCTTTCCTGCGTGGCAAAGCCGGAAAACACATCGACTTCCAGCATCACACCGGCGCTGACATTGTCGCGATTGCTGCTGAAGGCCAGATCTTTGCTGTCCGAGCCATAGCTGACAAAGGCGTCGGCTCTGGGCAGATGAGCAGCCTGGGCGACTTTGAGTTGCTGTTCGGCGATAGCGACCCGTTTTTCGGCCGCCTTGAGTTCGGGATGGCTGCTGAGCGCTTGATTGAGCAATTCGTCAAAAACCGCGGGTGCCTCCGGTAATGCGGCTTGCTGCGTGGAATTAATCGCAAATGCTTCGTTGGTCGATAAGCCCAACAAGGTTTTCAGCATGCTCTGAGCCAGTTCAATGGCGTTGGCCGTTTGAATTTCGGCATCCTTGGCTTCGGCCAATTGCACTTCCAGCGACAAGACATCGGATTTCAGAACTGTGCCGGCATCAAAGCGAATGCGCGATTGATCGAGTTCGCTTTGTACCGCCGTAATGGATCGTCGACTGACTTCGTGTGCTTCCATCGCGGCCAATTCGCCGTAATAGGCCGCCGTGACGTGATTAACCAACTGATTACGGGTCGCGGCTTTTTCCAGTTCAGAGGTCTCGATACCCAGTTCCGCGGCCTGTTTGCGGTAATAATCCTGACCACCGCGAAACAACGAGTACGTCGCTGTCACTTGCGGTCGATAGTTATCAACACCGCCGGGATGATTGAAGTCGTTGCCGGCAAAACTAAGCCGGCGTTGTGCAATAATCATCGAAAAGGCCTGAGCCGGATTGTCGCTGTGCTGATAAGACAAACTGGCTTTTATTTGCGGGTAAAAACTGGCCAAAGACTCACCCAATTGCGCATTGGCCTGTTCGATGCGGGCTTGCATGATGCCGAGCTCGGGGTTATTGGACAAAGCCGTATCGATGGCTTGCTCAAGGGTGTATTGGCCGCGTTCTGCGTCGGCATAGGCGGGATTTAACACCAGCATTAGCGTGGACGATATCCACCAAAAATGTCTATGTCTCATTGAGTAATCTGCAGTCAGTTAGAACGGATGGGACGATAAACAACGAACAGAATCAGAAACTCCATTCATTGACCAAAGTTACAGCGGTGCGCAGAATCAACAACACCGCTGTTCAAGCCTGTCTTAGCCTTTCAGACGCATGATGCCAAACATTTTCAAGGTCAGTTTTTCATAGTAAGGCTCGCTGATACCTTTGCGAACTTTGCGCATGAAGTATTTTTCATACCCAATTTTGGCTAAATGCACCCATTTACCGCTGGATGCCCATTGGACGTTGCGGGGTGGAATTTGCGGCATGGCCAGGAACGCCACACCCGAGTCACCGAAGTCCGCCAGACACAGTGCATTCCAGGTGCCTTTTTCCTTGGGTTGCTTGCCGTCGAGTTCGGCACGAATGTTGTGCGCGGTCGCCGTCACCATCGATTCGATCATGTAACCGGTTTTCGGTGTACCGGTTGGCACCGGCGTTTGTTCCAGCGGGGGAATGGCAATACAGACGCCAATCGAATAGATATTTTTGAAGGTCGGGTTACGCTGATGCTCATCGACGATGACGAAACCGCGCGGATTCACTAACTTATCGATACCGATCAATGCATCCACACCTTTGAAGGCCGGCAGAATCATGCTGTGTTTGAACGGTAATTCGTGTTTCTTTTTTTCCTGACCGTTTTCGTCGACTTCGGTCACATACATCATGCCGGCTTCGATCTTGTCGATTTTGGCATTGCAGATCCAGTTGATGTGCTTACTACGCATTTCGGCTTCGAGCATACCTTTGGTGTCGCCAACGCCGCCCAAACCCAAATGGCCAACATAAGGTTCGGACGTGACGTACGTCATTTTGACTTTGTCGCGAATTTTGCGTTGACGCAAGTCGGTTTCAGCGATGAACATGTACTCATACGCCGGACCGAAGCAGGAAGCGCCTTGTGCTGCACCGATGATGATCGGACCTGGATCTTCCACAAAGTTGTTCCAGAATTCACCTGATTCGCCGGCATGATCGACATGGCAAACCGATTGGGTATGGCCATTAGGTCCCAATCCGGGCACTTCGTCAAACGCCAATTTAGGACCGGTGGCAATGATCAAGAAATCGTAATCGACCATGGCTCCATCGGCTAATTCAACTTGATTGTTTTCCGGATGAAAACGCGTGACTTTTTGTTGGATAAAGCCAATTTTCTTTTTCTTGAACATGGGTGCCAATTCCACCTTGATGTCTTCCGGCTTGCGCCAGTTGACCGCCACCCAAGGATTGGACGGCACAAAGTGAAACGTCGGCGTATCGGCGATAACCACTACCTCGTCTTCTTTGCGAGCGTTTTCTTTCATTTCCAGTGCCATCGGGATACCACCGATCCCTGCGCCTACGATTACGATTTTTGCCATGATGCAACTCCTATTGTTAGGTCGTTAGTTTTTGTCAGCTTTAGTGACACGTTTCTTTTATGCCCAATTTTTTCAGGATCATTTCCAGCGGGCAGAATCGGGTAAAACCGCTTTGAAACAAGTTGGCCCCGACAAAGACGGTAAACCAAAGCCAATTGCCGGACTGAAACAAGGGACTTGCTTCAACTCCCAGACTCAGAGACAGCAGAATGAAAAAGCCGGCGATAATCCGGACGATGCGTTCGGTGGTCATGACAGTCTATCTTGACTGCGCTTTGACAGACTTTCACAGGATTGATCGATACCATGGTTGTCGATCTCGCACACCGACTCCAGCCACATGGCATTAATGATGGCAAAAGATGCCGCGAAACCAACGCCGAGTATCCAAGCGAAATACCACATAATATTACTCCTCAATAAAGTGTGTGACTGTCTTTCAAAACAGTGTCTTCGGTAACGCTGCCCCAAATCACCCGGTAAACGAAGCGGGTGTACAGCAGCACGATAGGTAGGAATACGACGGTGATCCAGAACGCTAACAGCATGGTGTTATGACTGGAACTGCCATCCCACAGCGTTAAACTGGAACGTGGGTCGGTCGCGGAAATCAATAAGAATGGAAACAGGCCAAAACCGACGGTCAAGGCAATGCCAACAATGCCCAGGCTGCTTGAAAGAAAGGCACCCATTCGCGAATCGCCTTTGCCTAACAGCCAAGCCAGTGCAATACCCATAAAGCCAATGATGGGAGCCAACCACATCCAAGGGTAAGCCATGAAATGTTGTAGCCAACTAGCACCCTGAGCAATCACGGTTTTATTCAAGGGATTGGATGGCGCATCGGTAGCCGCCATTTGCGTGATTTCGGGACGATCAATGCCCACGAACACCCACAGTGTGGTCGCGGCCAAGGCAAGCAAGAGCATGGGCCCAAGTCCGTTAATAGCGACCACCGCGCGCAGATGGATGACACCTTCACTTCGCCATTTCAGAAATAAGGCGCCATGAAAGGTGGTCAGTAACAGTCCGGTCACGCCACATAGCAAGGCGAACGGACTCAATAAGGCCCAGAAAGAACCGTCATAAAATGAACGTAGATCGTTGTCGAAATGAAACGGCAGACCCAAAATCAAATTGCCGACCAACACACCGAACAGTACCGGTGGCAAGCTGCTACCAATAAACAAAGCCCAGTCCCAGCTATTGCGCCAGCGTGGATCCTCGATCTTGCTACGGTAATCAAAAGCCGACGGCCGAAAGAACAGCGAGAACAACACCAACAGCATCGCTACGTACAAGCCCGAAAACAAGGTGGCATACACGGCCGGCCAGATGGCGAAAATAGCGCCGCCCAAGAGTATCAACCAGACTTGGTTGCCTTCCCAGGTGGCGCCCACCGTGTTGATGATGACGCGACGCTCGACATCGTTTTTACCAATAAATGGCAGCAAAGTACCCACGCCAAAATCAAAACCTTCGGTTAGCGCAAAGGCGATACCGACGACACCGATAAATACCCACCAGATCAGGCGGATGGTTTCATAATCAAACATGATGAACTCCTTATGACAGTGGATTAGGCGTGTTGCTGTTCGAAACAATAGCGCCCGGTATGCAAACTGCTGGGCCCAAGGCGCACATACTTCAACATCAGATACATCTCGATGATCAGCAGTACCGTGTAAAAGATCGCAAAGCCGGCGATACTGAACCAGAGCTGGTCGGCACTAAGACTGGAGACGCTCATATGGGTCGGCAAGATGCCGGAGATGGTCCAAGGTTGGCGGCCGACTTCGGCCACGAACCAGCCGGTTTCGGCAGCTATCCACGGCAGCGGGATACACCACACCGCCATCCGCAGTAACCAGCGTTTTTGGTCGGCGACGCGGGTGGCACAGTAGTAAAAAGTCATTGCAAAGATGAACAACATGGTAAAGCCGCAGGCCACCATGATGCGGAAAGTCCAGAATAGCGGTGCGACTTTGGGGATCGTATCGTTGGCGGCTTTTTGGATGGTCGCGGCATCGGCATCGACCACTTTTTCAGTATATTTTTTCAGTAATAAGCCATAACCGAGATCGGCTTTGTGTTGTTCGAAAGCTTGCATAACTGTCGGCGTTTTATTGCCCGAACGCAGTTTTTGCAGATTGTCGTAAGCCACCATGCCGCTTTTAATCCGCACAACGCTGTCCTCGCGCAAGTCTTTCAAGCCTTTAACGTCTTCGTCTATGGAGCGGGTGGCAATCAGGCCCAATACGTACGGGATTTTGATGGCGTAGTCGGTTTTTTCATTAGCCTGATCCGGAAAGCCGAATACGGTAAAACTGGCCGGTGCCGGATGGGTTTCCCATTCCGATTCAATCGCCGCCAGTTTTAACTTTTGAGTTTCGCCGGAGGTGTAACCGCTTTCGTCACCCAGTACGATCACCGATAAGACCGAGGCCAAGCCAAAGGCTGAAGCGATCGAGAACGAGCGGCGGGCAAAGCCGATGTCGCGCTTGTTCAGCAAATACCAGGAGCTAATACCTAACACGAACATCGAGCCGGTGACATAACCTGCCGCCACGGTGTGTACAAATTTGACCTGGGCAACCGGGTTAAAGAACACATCCGCAAAGCTGGTCATTTCCATGCGCAAGGTTTCATAGTTAAACGCAGCGCCGACCGGGTGTTGCATCCAGCCGTTAGCAATCAGAATCCATAATGCCGATAGACTGGTTCCAACCGCTAGCAGCCAAGTAACGGTAAGATGCTGGACCTTGCTGAGCCTATCCCAACCGAAAAAGAACAAACCCACAAAGGTCGATTCCAAAAAGAACGCCATCCAACCTTCTGCGGCCAGCAATGGCCCAAAGATATCGCCGACATAATGCGAGTAGTACGCCCAGTTGGTACCGAATTGAAACTCCAGTGTCAAACCCGTGGTAACGCCCATCGCGAAGTTTATGCCAAACAGTTTGCCCCAGAACTTGACCATGTCCTTATAGACTTCCTTGCCGGTCATGACATACACCGACTCCATGATGCCGAGGATAAAGGTCATGCCTAATGTGAGCGGCACGAATAGAAAGTGATACAGCGCGGTTAGCCCGAACTGCATGCGGGATAGCATGACAATATCATCACCGAACATGGCGAGACTCCTGGTTGAGTTGCGAAGAAAAATCGGGGTTACCGGGTTGCTGTGCGGCAGGCAATGCAAAATGCTCAGCGATATTCGGTTTGGTGGCTGGTTTATCCATCCAGCGAAATATCAAAAACCACAGGCCTATCAACAACAGGATTTTAATTAGCAAGGCAAACCCTATTTCCCATCGTAGCTGGCTGGATTTGGGTATCACTGGCTCTAAAGGCATTTGAGGCATAGTTGAATCTCCCTTTGCTTAATAAAAACGGATTTACTGAGGTTGCTGCAGGGTTTGCTTGGTCATTGTTGGGCTATGACCACCTTTGAGCATCATCATGCCGCGTTGCGCCATCATCACACCCATCGCAATCACCAAAATGCCTGATACGTGAACCATTTGTCGCATGGCTGTCTGTGATAACAAACTGGCGAACACACCGAAACCCAAGAGCGGCAACAACGTACCCAAACCAAACATCATCAGAATCATGCCACCCTGGAACGGATCACCACTGCCAGCCGCCATCACATACATGGCTTGCAGAGGGCCACAACCCAACAGTAATCCGGTCAATAATCCGGTGCGCAATGCACTGCGCCGTGGTTTGCGCAATTCGTCGGCAACCGCCCGATTAACGGTCTTGGGCATACGCAAGGTAAATCGCCTTAGAAAGGCAAACACATTGAGCATTTTCAGGCCGTAAATCAGTAAAAATACACTCGCGGCCAAGGCCACCGCACCGCGGATTTGCGGGGTAATGGCAATGCTTGCGCCCAGCAAACCAAAACCCGAACCGAGTACGGTGTAAGACAGGGTTTTGCCAAAGGCATAACTCAAATGTGCCAGTAACTGTCGGGCCTTAGTCTTAGCGGGATCGGTATAAGCGACCACAAAACCGCCGCACATGCCTATACAGTGAAAGCCGGTAAGAAAACTAATACCCAGCAATACGGCGTAACTCATCTGCGGCTTGATTTGTTGCATCACAGCCGGCATTTGGCTTTTGCCCCAAAAAGCGACGCCGCCCACGACCACCAATAACAGTAAGAACAAAGCAAAGTGTTTTATCCGCCGCCAGACACCGCCCGATGCCTGGTTTTTTTTAATACCATAGCCTTTGGCAACAATCGCCTGTTCAATAGCCGCACGCTGGGTTTTGGCATCGTCGTACGCCGCTTCCAAAGTTTGTGCGCTATAACTGGCATCCACACGCTCGACACCCGCTATCCCGGCGACCGCCTGCTTGAGAATGTCCTCGCACCCCAGGCAATGCATGCCTTCAATTTCAATTTTTTCCATTTTAGTCGGCATCACTTTCCTCCTAAGTGGTTGATCCGGAGCGGCGCGCTTAAAACAATCCTGCCCTTGGGGAGATCAGTTTGTCTGTTGTCGCCAATCCGGATCGATCCTGTTCTAAGCTTTATTCCACCGAAAAATCCCGCATCATGCCCATGTCTTCATGCTCGAGATTGTGGCAGTGGTACATGAATAAGCCTTTAAAGTCCTGAAACGGTTTGATGATCTTGACGCTTTCACCAGGCATCACCAGTACAGTATCTTTCCAGCCGCCTTCGATGAAACCGTCCTTAACCGTGGCGTAATCGTCGCCAGTACCCATGCCGATGGTACGGCTGAGAATTTGGAAATATTGGCCGTGAAGATGAATCGGGTGGGCCATCGACATCATCATGCCCATACCGCCGCCGCCCATTTTGTGGCTACCCTCGCCACTGTCGTTGCCATGGCGCATACCCATTCCCATACCCATACCCATACCCATTCGCTGACCGCCTTGGTCTTGGGCTTTGTCGTCGCCATCGTGTTTCATACCACCCATCATGCCCATACCACCCATTTTGTGACCGCCGGATTCGGACGCTTTATCGCCGCCATGCTGCATACCTTGCATGGATTGCGCTTTAGCCTGGTCACCACCGTGTCTGCCACTACCGCCATGCGCATGAAAAATCTCCATCAACTGCACGGTATTGAACGGGATGCGTTCGCTGGGCAGGATGTCGTTATAGGCATAGGGCCGGCCATTTAGCACCATTTTCATCGGCCCTTCGGATATGCCGATCGGCACCGGTTTGTTGGGATTAGCGGTGTCGCCGGGTGTGTAGTGTTTAATCGTAGACAGTTTATTCGGCAGCGTCGGACTTTCACTAACGCTTTTAATCACGCGCACTGTAAATATCGGATAATCGCTACCGACCGGCAAGGCGTTACCGTGCATGCCACCCATGCCCATGCGATGGCCGCCTCCACCATGCGGTTGGTCATCGCCACCGTGTCTGCCCGTCATCATGCGTTCGGCCATTCCCGGCAATACGCCGGAAAAAGAACGGCTACGCAATACCAGCTGTGAGCCGACTTTACGCCCGCTGAAATCCGCCCACACATCCAAACGCTCGCCGGGGGCCAGCATTACGTAGGGTTTGTTGACGGGTACATCCAGTAAACCGCCGTCGGTACCAATGACGGTTATCGGCGAATTGTCGTCCCAGGCCAGCTTGTAAATGCGCGCCGTTGAGCCGTTGAGGACGCGGAAGCGATAGGCTCGACTGGCTACGTCGAGCTGAAAATCGGGGCGGCCGTTGACCAGAATACGGTCGCCATAAAAGCCCATCATTCGATCATGCATGTTCCGCACGTATTGCAATTGATTGTTGGCGTCAAACAGCCGATCCTGAATCACGATCGGTACTTCGTATTCGCCGCTCGGCAATTCCAGACGACGTTCTTCGTCATCGTTAACCAAAATCGCGCCCGCCAGACCGTGATAGACCTGCTTAGCGGTAGTGTTATGCGGATGCGGATGGTAAATATTCATGCTGGCCCGATTGAGCATTTCAAACTCGTAGACAAAGGTCTGGCCCTTGTCGATCGAGTACAGCGGATGACCATCGACGTCGGCTGGCACGTGCAGGCCATGCCAATGGGTAATTGTCGATTCGTCCAATTCGTTACGCAAATTGATGCGAATTTTTTGGCCTTTGTCGAAACGCATGATAGGTCCGAGGTAAGAACCGGGAGTTTCAGTCAGGGTGTGGGCGGGACCTTTGATCAGTTTGGCAAAATACTGTTGAACGCGGGTCTGTTGACCCGGCAATATAGCGACCGTCGACGGCTTACAAATCAAGTCGAGCTCGACATCCGGGTGGAAATTGGCGGACGCTTTTTTCGGTGTCATTTTCGGCATCTCGCCCATCCCTTCCATGGCACGTAACCAAGCCGGCATCCCTGCGTAGGCCAATAATCCGACGCCGGTTTGCGCGAAAAAGCGCCGACGGGAAGGGTTGATTGAAGATTTCATGGTGTCTCCTCGACCTTGGTAGGTTCTTTTTGTAATCATTTTGAAAATCCCGTCTGTGCGGCATTTTCTTCCCCCAACACTAAAGCTCCTTGATGACCGTCAGACTTGTTAGCCTGGTGCAGACCGCTACCTCCCTGCGACGGCTAAATTGGTTCGTTTCGGTTCAGTTATATTCCGATTCCGAAGGCGGTTTGCGGATAACCCGCGTGGCAATCGCCAACAGCAAAATTGCTACGGAAACCCACAACATGCCCAAACCGGCCTCATGATGAGCCTGTACATCGGCAATCACCAAGCGCGCCAGAGCGGTGATGGCGATATAAATCAAGCAACGCACCGGCATCGCGTTGGTCTTGAAATAAATCCCTACCATGGCGCCCAATTCCAGATAGATGAATAACAACAAAATGTCGCCGATCGTGGCATGGCCTTGCAGCATCATGCCGCCGTAGGCAATGACGCCCGACCAGACCACACTGGCGCCAATCACGAATAAGGCCAGGTAATGAAAAATCTCGATCAACAAGTTACCGATGGTATCGACTCGGCATTTCCAACGCTGATGCACTTGTTCAAACCGTTTGCTGTCCATCTTGTCTCCCCGTTTGAGATTCAATGCAAGGTGAACACAATGGCGTCTGCCTTGTGAATCCAGCGGCCGATGCGTAGCACCAATAACATCAGCAATAAGCCGACCACTACCCGTCCTGCGTCTTTAGAATCGCTTAGCCACAGCTCTACCGAGCTGAGCATCTCCAGGCTCATCGCTTGTGACAACACATAGCCCGCAACCCCTACCACCATAATTCCAAATACTTTGCGCAACGCCGCGGGTTTAATGTAGGCCGATAGCCAAGCGCCAACAGCACTGCCGAAAATGGCACCGGTAGTGACCAGTCCGGTCAACTCCCAATCCAGCGCGACGTGCTGGCTATAGCCACTCAATCCGGCTAACGCATTCATCACGATGATCAATAATGAGGTGCCGACCGCCCCTTGCATCGGTAAGCCGACCAGCAGAGTCAAAGCCGGTACGATCAAAAAACCGCCGCCCACTCCCACCATGCCGGTTAAGCCACCGACGAAAAAGCCGTCGAACAACACACGGAGAATTGGCACCCGTATCGGACAAACCGAGGTTATGCGGACGACTGCGTTGGGTTTGACATCGTCACGTTTACCGCGCAACATCAAAAAGCCGGTTGATAAGCTAACTAATCCAAATAGTGTCATCAGCACATCGCCGGAAAAATGCCCCGCTAGACGACCTCCACCGAATGCACCGGCCATGCCGGCCAGTCCAAAGAACAAGCCGCTTTTCCAGCAAACCGAACCACGTCTGGCATGAGAAATTAAGGCCATCAGGCTGGAAATACCGACCACTACGAACGAGGTGACGATGGCTAGTTTTGGTTCTATGTGAAGTACATACACCAACATTGGCACAGTCAGTATCGATCCGCCGCCACCGAGTAAGCCCAGCAGCAAACCGATGATCACCGCTAAACTTAGGGTTAATAACATGGTCGAGTCCTCGCTTATTCCACAGCCAGTCCGCAGGACTGGTTAGCCGGCAAAGCTTTGTCGATAAAGCGTGGATAGGCCAATTTGAGATCCTGCATGATGGCGATGAAGTCTTCACGCGACTTGCCGCTACCCAGACGGGCGTTTTTAGCCATTTCCTGTTTGATGGTCGAAACGGTGTTACCGTGATAATCATGGCCGGGATAAACCAAGGCATCCGGCGGCAGGCTGAACAGCTTGTTGATGATGCTGTCGTACAACTGACCCGCATCGCCTTGCTGAAAATCGGTGCGGCCACTGCCGCCGATCAATAAGGCATCACCGGTAAACACTCGATCAGACATTACATAACTGACGCAGCCACTGGTATGACCCGGGGTGTGGCGTACCTCGAACTCCAGCTCACCGATTTGTAACAGCACGCCATCGGTGACCAGCAAGTCGGCACACATAGCCCCGGCATCACGGTGCACGATACTTTTGCTGCCGAGTTTTTCCCGCAGCAAGCCGGACGCGGTGATGTGATCGGCGTGGACGTGAGTCTCCAGTGTGTAAATCAACTTCAGATTCAATGCTTGCAGCAGTTCGACATAGTCATCTATTTCCGAAGCGACCGGATCGATCAACACAGCCCGACGGGTACGTTCACAGCCCAATAAATAGCTGTAGGTCGAGGTTTCGTTCTCAAACAATTGACGAAAAATCATAACGATACTCCAAAAAAGATATTATTCAGTATAGCCTAATAAACTTATATCAAGTATCGTGCCAACTCGCTGAACCTATGTAAGTCAGTAAATTCAAGACATAGCAACAGATCAAATGATTGATATTGTTTCAATTTGAATCATTGATACATTTATGCTACTTTTGAAACAAATTTGAAACAAACCTACTTATTCCATGAGCCAATCTTCCCCTTTCTTTAATCGCTGGCTCAGCCAGATGGGGCCCGATCAAGTCATAGCGGTACTCACCGATTTAGTAGATGCCGGCGCTGTCTTTGCGGTTGACGCTAGCGGTAAAGTACTCTTCTGGAGTAAGGGGGCAGAGAAACTGTTTGGCCTACCGGCGGAATCGGTTCTGGGTAAACCGTGCGCCCAAACGCTGGGTTGCGAGGAAGGACAAGATCCGTGCGGTCTGGCGGAGCTAGGCTCAATCAAAGCGCAAATCGTGAATCCTAAACGCGCTAATGGTCAACGCGTCACCTGCTATCGTACTGCTCGCGCATTCTTCGGCGCCGAGGGCCAATTTGCCGGTGCGCTGGAATTTCTCCAACCCCAAGCCTCAAACGAAACGGCTTTAGGCAAACAAGGAAATAGTGAAAGCTTCCATGGCATTTTGTCCCGTGATCCAGCCATGCTGGAGGCAATCAAAATTATCCGCAACGTCGCCGAAACCGAAGCCACTGTATTAATTCGAGGGGAGTCGGGTACTGGGAAGGAATTGGTGGCTCGCGCCCTACATCAAGAAAGCCCGCGCCATCAACAACCTTTTTTAGCTATCAACTGTGCCGCGCTCACACCCAGCTTGTTGGAAAGTGAACTATTCGGCCATGTCAAAGGGGCTTTTACGGGAGCGGTGCGAACGCATGCCGGTTTGTTTCAACGTGCGCATGGCGGCACTTTATTTCTGGACGAAGTCGCTGAATTACCCTTGGAGTTACAGGCCAAACTACTGAGGGTCTTGCAAGAACAAAGCTTCATCCCGGTTGGAGGCGATGCGGCAGTCAGTGTTGACGTGCGTATTATTGCCGCCACCCACCGCTCGTTACGCGAAGAGGTAAAAGCTGGACGGTTTCGTGAGGACTTGATGTATCGACTACGGGTGGTGCCCGTATTTTTGCCACCCTTACGAGAGCGACGACTGGATGTCAACTTGTTACTCTGGCATAACATCGATCTACATAATCTTCATGGTAGACGACATGTCGACAGCATCGCCCCGGAAGCCATGCGGCGTTTGCTCGATTACCGTTGGCCGGGTAATGTCAGGGAACTGATTAATGTCGTCGAATACGCATTCGCCGTAGGCCGGGGGAACGAATTGTGTCTCGAAGATTTACCGCCGGAATTTCGTGAATCAAAGCCGCCGACTATTAGCGAACAGCTGTCACCGCCCAAACATAGAAAATATCAAAACGAAGCAGATATAGTCCGGGAAGCATTACAAATGACAGGTGGCAATATGGAGGCAGCGGCGAGCTATGCAGGCATGAGCCGCGCAACATTCTGGCGCAAGCGAAAAAAATATAACATTGATACGTAATTGATCAGGTAGTTTGCTAAACAACTATTAAGATAAAAAAACATTTGAATCATATACCAAACATTCGGCGTAAAGCGGTTGTTATTAGATAAATGCCCAACATAACTACAAACACACCGAATGCCAGCCTCAATTGAATTTCCGGTACATGATCGGCAATCACTGCTCCGATCCAACCACCAAGAAACAGTGCCACCGCAACTATCAAGGCCGCTTTAATATCGACATTCCCATGACGGTAATACTCAATTACTGCGGCCAGCCCCACAGGGGGAAGCAAAATTGCCAAACTGGTACCAATAGCTGCATGCTGCGAGAAACCAGCCAAATAAACTAATGCAGGAACAATCAAAACACCTCCGCCAATACCAAACAGGCCAGATGCCACACCAGAGATAAGCCCGATGACCAAAAGCTGAATAATTAACGATGGATTCATGCTTATCTCCCAATCGACTTTTTAACAGCAATCAAAAAAGTGCTCGCTAAATCAAACAGTCTTTCCGCATGAGACTTCAAACTGAGGTGAAAAGTTAACGCACGACGAGCCGATAAGTTTGCTCGGCCATTCTGGTTAAGCCACGATCTTTAAAATGTGGTTCGTTCACTAACACGTTTTCGCTAGTCAACAATTCGATATCGCACCAATAGCTATACAAACTCTCAACTTCCTCGGTTTGCACACTAAAGGGCGGACCTTCCATTTCATGTTGCGGATAATCAAAAACTATTAACAACATTTGCACATTCGTTGTCAGCATGGCATACAAGCTCGACACATACTCAATACGCATGTCGGGCGGTAAAGCTACTAACGATCCGCGATCGTAAACCGCGTCAACTTCATCAAAATCAGTAGACCGTAGAGCAAAAAAGTCTCCACAAAAAATCTGCAGTCCGTCCACCTCACTAACCCAAAAGTCTCCTTGGCGACGTAGTCTTGGTTTTAAACCGTTATCGGAAAAAAACGATTCGACAGCCAATGGACTTAATTCGACACCAACAACTTGGTAACCCATCGCCAGTAGCCACAACATATCGTTACTTTTACCACACAAGGGTACAAACACCCGACCTTTGGATCTGACCGTCAACCTGGGGAAGTAACGTTCAATAAGCGGGTTAATCTCTGGTTTATGAAAACCGATCTGATTCTGTTGCCAGCGTTGATGCCAGAAATCATGGTGCATGGCCTATACCTCGACTAAAATTTTTTCGATGGGCCATTCTATTTGACTTATCCATCCACTGCTCGCGATTATGTTAAAACGAGAAGCGATGAATGTTTGTAACGGCTGATGTTTCTACTATCAATAGACCTGAATCAAAACAGAACAATCAGCTCGGATTTTTGAAATATGATTACCTTAGGAAAAACCTCTGTTTATTTCGCCCCTTGATCAATCCAGGTTTTGATACGTGTTACGTCCGATGCAGCGAGTTTATGGCTTTCAGCCATCGCCATATTGGTTCGCTCTCCGGAAATGATAGCAATCAGAGGGCTTTGGCTACTCTGCCCCGGCAAAACTAAAGATGAATTACCGTCATTTTTGAAAAAATCATCTAAATGATCAACTCGAAAACCTGCGTAGTGTTTTTGTGGGCCGTGGCAGTCGAGACAGTTTGTTACAAAAATGGGGTATACATCGTCCCATATCAGTAGTTTAGTTTCAGCTGTACTTGGCTCTGCAATAGCTGAATCATGCCGCTGTGTATCGCTTGGGTTGTTGGTGCAGATGGCTCGGGGCTTCTCTTGAACATCCCTTTGGGCAACCCAGACAAAAGATAGGCACAGAGCTGTAATAATACCAAGTGTCCAAATCGCGCTAAGGACTAACGAAGGTTGCGAGCTTTTGATTAGGTGACAACGTTTGCCGATCACCGAGACAATCCAATTCCAATGGAGAGCCAGATGAATTATCAGCACAGTTAAAAGCCCCAAACTGTTCCAGAAATGAATGTCGCCCCATTGATGCCTGCTCAAACCCCATAATGTGAGGGTCTTGTTACTCCCTGGCGGCAAGGGAAAACGCAACAAATAGCCCGTTGCGATCATCCCCAAAAACAGTAGACTCGCAACCAGATCGATAACGATATTAACAACCGTGCGATTCATGTTTCATTAATGCAACAATTAGAGAGATATGGAAGAGACTGTGTGGGTGCCATAGAAATGACCCGTATTAGAAATACGGCCAGACCTATAGTACTATCTTATGTGATTGGCCGCATAGTCGCCGGCTGTCAATCAATGACGACCGCTACCAAGGCTGTTCACTGGAAACTGGCGGCTATCTTTTCAGCTACGCCAATTTCGATTATCTTCAAACTGATAAAGTCGTTGACTTGCCCAATACTTACTTCGCCTCGTCAACCATCTGCATGGTTTTTTCTTCGACTTCTTTGGCAACTTCAACTAACGCCATGTCCTGGGAGAGTGTCGAAAGCATCTGTGCCGGTTTGATCAGGCCAATCTTGACTTTTCCTTGCTCGGTGAACACCGAAATACGGCAAGGCAACGCCATGTTCAGACGCATGTCGATGGACAATACTTTTGCGGCTTGACTCGGATTGCAGATTTCAAAAATTTTGCATTCGTTATCAAACGCTAAGCCTTTGCTGCGGAGTGTTCCGCCCAAGTCGTGAACATGTAATACCCCGTAGCCATGACTATTAACGGCTGACTCGAGGTCGGCCGACGCCTGGTCAAATGATTTATCTGTTGCGACAATGTAATACATGAGAACCTCAATCTTTGTGGCTGGGGAATTTATTTTCAATAGGGTAACTATACAGCTAATGCTAATGACGTGATCTTTATCAAGCCTCGCAAACGACATCGAATAGGCCCGACCCAAAGACCCTTTCGGGGAAGGCTGATACGGCGGGGAATACGAGCGAAGATTATTTCCAACGCTACGCCGGAATAGTAGTGACAGCATGAACATAAGGTAAGCTCACGCAACACGGGAAGCCCTGTGGCTTGTTAAGCAATAAGCAACAGGGGGAGGGCCGCCCGTGAGGGGCAGGCAGGGTGGCGCGGAGGGTCGTAGTGTGAGCTGGGCACCGCGTTATCCAGGAGGGCTGTCCCTCTAGCGCTCGGATGAGGGGCTCCTTAGGCTCTTAAGAAGCCAATCGACAACATAATAGTGGTAAAAGCGCGCGAATAGCTTCATCAGTGTCCGGAGGCAAAAAACTTGTACCACGATACCGAATATATGGCTGCAATCTCTCTTTGTTGAAAACATCAATTTTGTAACACTTGGCTAGCAATTGAGGAGGATTCAATCAAATGGGATAGCCCGTCGGCTCCACATGAATAGCTAGCTTTGCCTGGTACGCCGATATTGGTAATACAGTAAAAGGAGACGGCATCAATGCAATCTCCTTTTTGACAACCTTTAAGCGCCTCTTCTGCCCAACGCTGCAAAACTACCCAGACCTGAAAGAAATAGCCAAAAGGCGGCAGGTAATGGCACTGCTGACTGCAGTATATTAACCTCCGCATTGGAAAAAGTCGGAGTGATTGGATTGCCGCCAGTGGCAAAAGGATCGTTGTTGTTGGTAACTAGGGTGATTTGACTGCTGCCCGATCCGATGGCCGTAAAAGTAAACGTCGCGATGTTGAAAAGATTGTTAGTGGTATTGGCTCCAAATTGCGCAAAATCGGTGAATTCGATTTTACCGGTAGTATTATCGATGGCGCCGGGCACGGAGGCAAAATTCCACAAACTGCTATTTACCGAGACTGTGTCGGCATGCAACATTGATGAATCAAAATTTACATCCACTGAACCGCCATCCAGTCCGGCAGGGAATAACTCGCCTTTCAATACCAGAGAAAAAGTATCACCTAAATTAACGGTGGTACTGGTAGGATCGAAAAAAACATGGTTTTCAGTCACTGCCGCGAATGCGCCATTGGTGGCGGTGATACTAGCGAGAACTGCAACAATGGCGGGCAGGTTTTTTAGTTTCATGATGAGAATTCCGTTGTGTGGTTAAGAAAAATTAATTAGTGTTAACGCTTATGGGCAAGCGGCCAAGCCGGAAGGCCCTGGGGCTTTGCCATACAATTTGTTAAACAAACCTAAATCCAGCGAATTGACTTTGCCATCGCCGTTAAAGTCCGCTGCGGCTTTCAGCTCCGGCGTTCCAACACTGATACCATATACGCTTTTGAACTTGCCCAAATCCAGCGAGTTAGTTTTACAGTCGTTGTTGAAATCAGCATCACAGGCGTTGCCGAAATGGTCGCCGTCGCTATCCAATTGGCTGGTATTGGATACCAATTTACAGTTATCCTGGTTGTCGACCACGCCATCGACATCGCTATCGAGTCCAGCAGCTTGATTGATGGTCAATTGCGCGACTTGTTGGTTACCGGCATTCAAAATAATGATGCTTCCGCTCCGCAATGAGGGGAGTGTATTTGCCGAAATAGTGTATTGAAATGTTCCATTGCCGACACTGCTGCTTGCCGAATTGACTGCAATCCAAGGTGAATTGCTTTGGGCCTGCCATTGGCATGTAGCAGCAGTGGTTAAGTTACTGCTATAACCACCTCCGGTGTCTGATGCCGATTGCGTGTTCGGTTGTAGGGAATAACTGCACGCATTATTTACAACCACTGTACCAGTAGCAGGTACAGTACCTTTGTTGTTGGTCGAGGTGTTAGTGTTTTTGCTACCATCATAGCCGGCAAACAAGAAGGTATCCGTACCGGTAAATCCTTCAAATGGGAAATAGGTCGCGATGCCGTTATTCAGACCAACCGTCCCGTTTTGTGGCTGCTTTAAAATGCGTAAAGTCACGCCTGCAACATTACCCGGTAGCGTAAGATCGACCGGAGTGCCTGCTACGGTTGTGGCAGTCACATCTGCTGTAACAGGGGCTGGTGTCGTGTTCATGTGATCGTTATTTGGCCCTTGATGGCAGGTATAACAGCCGACTGTACCGCCTCGATAAAACTTCTGCGTACCCGCATCACCGACTCTAAAGTTTCTGTCGCCCTGGAATCTCGACAGCTCTGTGCCCCGCAGATCGCTGCCATGGCATGATTTACAGCTTGAGACACCTACTTGTTCAACCGAATCATGATGTGAATTTACCCAGTTTTGATCAATGGGGTGTAGCCCGTGTGGACCGCCATTGACCGTATTTGGGACGCTGGTGGTATGGCAGGTTTTGCATTCCACTGTCACACCCGCATGACCCTGCAACTGTTCATTGCGGATATTGTCATTCTGATGTGACGACGGAAACTCAGCGTGGGTTGAACCGTGGCAGGCCGAACATTGCAAGCCACCGTGACCTTTTGAAAAACGATACAGCGACAATCCAGGAGCCGGAGTGTCTGGATTAGTGGCAAAAGTCTGATTAACTGCCACCCGTTCACTGTCATAAGTCAGAGGATTATTGAATACGGAGCTGTAACGGATTTTGCCGTTATTACTAATCGCCGTGCCTGTATGGCAACTCTGACAGGTTGGCTCCTGTAACCATCCGGTGCGGTGGCTATCGCCCACCTTGCTCATATTGCCGTGACAGCTTTGACACTGCATTTCCATGGAACCGTCAGTCGCAACCGCACTACCCATGGCACCGCGCAGACAACGTGTTTTCGAGCCAGGATGGCAGTCGTAACAGGCCGAGCGATTATTGGAATCGTTCAACGACAGATTGTTGCCCGGCGCAGAAACATTCGAGTGCGTTGAATGCACAGCCGCTGTCAGCGCCGACACTGTACCGGTACTGCCGGTAAAACTCGGCGTTCCTAGCGCTTCAGAAGAGTGGCATGACGCACATAATACCGGCTTGGTCTGAATGCCAAGCGTATTTGCATCTTGATCAACAGTGGCGCTGCTATAAAGACCATTGGCATCAATGCCTTTTGCGGCTAAGGCTTCTGAATAAAGCGTCAGATGTTTTGAGAACTCCTGCTCATCGTGACGTTTAAGGATATTTAACCGATACTCCCGTTCCGGATTAGCATCGGTAATCCAGCCAACTGCCGGTTTTGCTTGTGGATTGGTGTTTGCAGCATGACAAGTCTTGCAACTCATTTCATCAGAGACTGGCAATACGATATCGCTTTGAGCAATGATCGCATTCGCTGAATTTCGTGCGACTAACCGCATCATCGGATAGGTGTTTTTGTTGCCCTCGTCATCGGTAGGTGTGATTGGTATTCCTTCGCCCTGAAAGGAATTGAGCGGGGCATTGCTCGGTTGAAAAACCAAAGGCTGAGGGGTATTTAGAACATACGGACTGTCCACGCCCGGCATATTACAACCCGCAAGGCCAATGTCAGCTGCGTAGGGTGGATTGAGGCCCTTTAGTCCAGGAAAAAGACTTGGCGCGAACTTGGCCCAGTCGCTTTTATCCTTGGAGGTCGAGTTTAATAACCCTGTGACCGGGTCGGCAACGGCTTCGTAAGTAATCGAATATTCGGTTGCGCCAGGCGTACTGGTGGCTGTCACCAGTTTACCGCCTACGATCAATTGGGCATCAATGGTGTTGTATGGCGGCAGGATGGAAAACTCCGCGTAACGAGAATCCATACAATGCATGCCCAAGTTATTCCAACCTAACAAGACCGCGTTGGCCGCGTGAGTATTGATAGGGGTTAGAAAATAAAAAATCGATGACAGCAGGAGAAAGCCTAGTTTTCTCATAAAATCTAACCCCTTACGGTTAAGAACAATACGTGGAGGCTAAAATCTATTTGGCTTTAACCCGCTAAACTCAAACAGGAATCCTTCAATTATCCTGTCAGCGCTGTTTTTGGCATATGGGTGCTTATATGCCAAAAAATCATAAGAGCGTAAGGTTTTTACGTTAACACATGAAAATAAATCCAAGATTAACTTTAAATTAAATTTACATTAAAAAGTTTATGGGTAATAACGAGTGACTCAGCCTAGGCTTGCCATGGACTAAATCCGCTGAAGTTCTATTTTCATTCGGATTTCGTCAGGTTGCGTTGCTCTAACCCAGCCTACATTTTGGCTTTTTTGAAAGCCTACTCAAAGGATGGAGCTACCATGCAAGTTGACTTTCAAGAGGGTTTCTGCGGCCTGTGCGCCATCCAACCGAGTATCCCCAGACCGATCAGTGTCAAAGAAAAAGCCGGCGGCAGCGGTACTGCTGGTGTCACCGTGGTGGTTAGGTTGCCCCCGACGATGTCCACGCCGAAGGGGTCGCCCAGGAAGGCGTAGTAGCCATGCTCGCCGCCATGCGTGGTGCCCTTGGCGGTGAGGGTGTACACGTAGGCCAGCGTGTCGCCGAACTCCAGCGAACCCAGCTTGACCGAGGTCGAAACGCTGTCGACCAGCCAGGCCGGGTAGCTTTCGAAGTTGGCGCTGGTGGGGTCTCTGCGGAAGGTGTCGAACAGGCTGTTGTCGGTGCCCAAAAATTGCACGTCTGCAAAGTTCTGGTAAACGCCGGGCGCCTGCGGAATCTGCACTTCGAAGACGCGAAGACCGAACTCCCAGGCCGCGCCGCGGCTGAAGGTGCCGTCGGCATGGGTGATGATCGAATCGAGCCGGGCCGTGGCCTCACTGGTTTCGGTGGCGCTGAAACCGTCGCGGTTGGGCGGCACGCCGAGCAGGCCCACCGTCAGCGCCGGGATCTGCAGGTGCAGCGAGATGTCGACCTTGGGGCTGCCCAGGTACTGGAAGGTCTGCGTCCACAGCGACTGCGCCACCAGCTGACCCGTCTGGTTCTGTGTGCCGTCACCCGGGTCGCCGGCGATCCACGAGCTCACGCCGACACCGCCGTTGCCGTCTGACTCCGCTAGCGACGACGCGAAGGCCTCATGGATATCGGTCGAACGACCGGAAAAGTTTTGGCCCTTGGCAGCCCGGTGCAATAGCTCGGCACTTTGCTTGGGGCTAGGCTGGGTGCCAGTGATGGGTTTGTCTTCTTCGAATACTGTACCGCCAGGATGCAGCGATTCCTGCACATAGGCCGATAGGTCGATCGAACTGCCCACAACGCCAAATTGAGAGTCGGCGATAGCTGCACCGCTGCAAGCGATCAGTGTTGCTGTGCAGACTAACTTGGAACGGTGCGTAAAATACCGGCAATTGAATGTTTTCGTATAGGATTTCATGTGGTCGTCCTCCTGCGGTGTCAGTGGATATTGTTGTTCTTGTCGATTTAGAAATTGAGCTATCCGAAAAGCAGACGAAATATTTACGAACCGTAGAATCGATAATGTCAGTAGTATTCTGATTCCGTAGACTGCCGCGACATCAGTTAAACTGAAAACCTTAATAACTTAGAAAAACTTAGGAAAGTCAAGGGCCTTTGTCTCCGGCGAACTTAACGCTACTCTTCAAAAGAATTCGCGTCAAGGTTAACCAGCAGATGTAGTCGACTTCCCTGTGCATTCGTGCTTGATTAAATTGTTATATGCCAAAGGATTACCGCCGACTACGCAAATATCACGAACGTGGCTTTTGGCAGCGGAGTATTCCGACCAAACGATAATAAGCAAAAGGCTTACCAGCCTTAATTTGACTGACCGCTGCAGAGCATATACCGGACAAACCGAGACAATGAGCGCGAATGTCGCTTTTGGGTCCAGGCCGTGTAAAAACGCTTAATCTGATAAAATAAGCTCACGGCCAAGCCACCGGGAGTGCAGATGAAACGCTTCATTCAAAGTACGGATCGAACTCAGGTAACCCTATTTCCTGAGCAACTGGAAGACTATGTTGCTGACGATAATCCTGTTCGCGTAGTTGATGTATTTGTAGAGCAACTCGATCTGGGCAAATTAGGATTCGATGGGGTTTCTCCCATGAAAACCGGACGCCCCGCCTATCATCCCGCCGTACTTCTCAAACTCTACATTTACGGTTACCTGAACCGGATCCAATCCAGCCGCCGACTGGAACGCGAAAGCCAACGCAATCTGGAACTGATTTGGTTGATGGAGCGCTTGACGCCCGACTTTAAAACCATCGCCAACTTCCGCAAAGATAATGGCACGGCCATCCGTAAAGTTTGCAGCCAGTTTGTCGTACTTTGCCGTCAGTTGAATTTGTTGACAGAGGCAACAGTCGCCATTGATGGCAGCAAATTCAAAGCGGTCAACAACCGTGACAATAACTTCACGACGAATAAAATCAAGCGGCGGCGCGAGCAAATCGAAGCCAGTATCGAACGCTATCTGTCGGCGCTGGAAACGGCGGATCGTCAGGAGCAGGCCGATTTTACCGAAGCCAAAATCCAACGGCTTCAGGAAAAGATTGCCATGTTAAAACAGCAAATGGCCAAGCTCGATACCATCGAAACCGAATTGCAAAAGACCCCGGATAAACAAATTTCCCTGACTGATCCGGATGCGCGCTCGATGGCCACCAGTGGACGAGGTTCGGGCATGGTCGGTTACAACGTCCAGACTGCAGTCGACACCAAAAACCATCTCATCGTAGCGCACGAAGTCACTAATGTTGGTCATGATCGAAGCCAGTTAGCCAACATGGCCAAACAAGCCAAAGCTGCGATCGGCGCTTCCGAACTCAACGTCGTGGCTGACCGTGGTTATTTCAGCGGCGAGGAAATTCGCAAATGCGATGAGGCCGGTATTACGGCTTTCGTGCCCAAGTGCATGACATCTGGAGCCAAAGCTGACGGACGTTTTGATAAGGCAGATTTTATTTATGATGCTGCGAAGAATGAATACCAATGTCCGGCAGGACAACGTCTGATCTGGCGATTTGCCAGTGAAGAACATGGATTAAATCTCAATAAATACTGGAGTTCGCATTGTCCACAATGCCAAATCAAGTCTCAATGTACGCCAAGCGCTTATCGACGAGTGAGCCGTTGGGAGCATGAAGAGATTCTCGATGCGATGCAGACTCGTTTGGACAAAGCACCCGACAGTATGCGCATCCGAAGGCAAACGGTCGAGCATCCATTCGGTACTCTCAAAGCTTGGATGGGATCAACCCACTTTTTGACCAAGACACTGGATCACGTCAGCACCGAGATGAGCTTGCATGTGCTGGCTTACAATCTCAAAAGGATGATGAATATGCTGGGAACCACTGCCTTGATGGAAGCAATGGTGGCCTGAGGCCATTTATTGTTTTTTAGCCCTATTACCATGGCTAACAGGCAGCTATTGGCCATATCAATCGATAACCAGAAAAAACCTACCTATCCAGAATCGTCCACCAGTTGGGTTTACCAGCTCGGTTTATTTGAGCAGAATTCCGTTTAAACGCCGACTATTTCATTTTTTTGACGTTTTTACACAGCCTGGGTCGAAACTGTAAATTCGCCACTTCCAAAAGCCGCCATTCACTACTGGCGTAATCGTCTCGGAACGCCTTACAGCATCGGCGGTTTTATTTTGCCCGATAACACGGCTATAGCCAGTTCCACTTCATCCATTGCCAGGATTTGATCAATCGTTTCATGTTTGATGCTGTTCGCGATCTGTAGAATTTCTTCGTTGACTTCCTTCAAGGTTGCGGATTGTTTAATCAGACGATTAACTTCCTTGGTTTGTGCAGCGCTTAGTCGATCCTGTTGCCATCGGGAAAACTGTTCCAGGAAATACCTTTGGTCGTCCAATTGTTTGTCATATAGATCAAAGACCCGATTCAGGGTGGCATCGTCCAATACATAAGGCTTGGCTATTGCCTGACGCAGGTTGTCCAACTGAATCATGGATTCCTCCAGCATGCCGTCCACCATAAAGGTGAAGGTAGGCAACATACTAATAGGGTGCCACTGAATTTGTTGATCTTCCGGCGCCTGGTCCTGTGTAGTGTCATCACCCGGTTGACAGTGACGTGCCATTAATTCATCCAGTTCCTCATCAAATTCATTGGCCGTCTTTAGCTGAATTGGCTCACGGTTCGGCCAAACTTTCAATACTCTGGTTTTGGTATCGAAGCCTGGTGTTCCCAGTGGTTCGCCGATGACCCAAGTCGGCACATTGATTTCACTATATTGGTGGACCATGGTTTGAGCGCAAACTTCAAGTACGTTTTCATCGGCACTATCGTCGGCAAAGATCAATTGCGCCGCCCACTCCCCGCAGTGATCGCAGGGAATGAGGCTACTTTCAAAAAGGTCTTCGGGTGGTGAGTACTTGGGTGTGTCGGGTTGGGCGACAGGATTCAGTTCTAGCCGATGCTGGGAGAGGTCAAGATAATCGGTGTTATCGCGGCAAACCCAGTGGAGCATTTGCCCTGACGGGTTTGGATTGCGCTCGAACAGGGCTACCGTTTTCCTGTATTGGGCGTCGGTGGTCTTGGCGTTTTGAATGCGCGGCAGGTTGTTTTTCAGCTCGATTAAATCATCCTGCCCCAGTTCCGACCGGAAAGCGGTGACGCTCCCGTTGGGATCGACCGCGAAAATAAAGTAATTCCCGGTTTCGAGCATTTTATTTAAGACAGTCTGCACGACCGGGTTGTTCGGGTTTACCAGTAGATTGAATGTGGCGTAATGGTAGAAGTGGAAGCCAAAGTGAACCACGACGCAGTCGGCATTACCGTACAACGAATGCCCGAAACTAAAACCAGTCCGGGTGTACTCCTCAGGAATAACCATTTCGAGCCGAAGTGCCAAAACGCCGAAGGTTTGTTTCCGTTCCTCAACGAGGCCCAACGCACAGCAGGGTGCTTCGGCGGTGAGAAAATCATCGATAAACTGACTATTGACGGTAAGCCGTGGGAGTAGGGGATAGACGTTGCTCATGGGACATCGCTGGGTTAGGCAGGGGTGGCTTGGGGATGATAAATCATACCCGGAGTTGGAGTGATCACTAAATCCGCTGTACGGTGTGATGCTTGCTTGAAGGAAGGTGTTGAAACTGCGATCATCAGTGCCACAATCTCATCATCGATTGCAATTGTCACTTGTCCCTGATTTGATCTTTGGCGCCGGCGTTTTCGTCGGCTAGTTCTTTACATCCAACTTTTTGAGAAAACCATGCATAAATCCGAACTCATTGACGCTATTGCCAGCCATGCGAATCTCAGTAAAGCCGAGGCTGGACGGGCTCTCGATGGCATCCTCAGTGCCATTCAAAACGCCTTGAAAAACGGCGATTCGGTATCGTTAGTAGGGTTTGGCACCTTCGAAGTCAAGGAACGTGCCGAGCGTCAGGGGCGCAACCCGCAAACCGGCGCTGAACTGACCATTGCCGCGGCAAAACTACCAGGCTTCAAAGCCGGAAAGACCTTAAAAGACGCCGTTAACGGTTAAATTCTCGTGAGGGATAGCGAGGGCTTTGAATGGCTCGAAGTCCTCTTGAAACTGCGCTATGATTCGGCGGTTAACTCACTGTCGAACATTCGCATTTCAGATGATAAAATCGGAACTGATCGGGGCGCTGGCCGCCAAGCAAGCGCACCTGCTGCAAGAAGACGTAGAGCTCGCTGTCAACACGATCATTGAGGTTTTGATCACCGCTGTCGCCACTGGCGAACGAATTGAAATTCGCGGATTTGGTGGTTTTTCAACGATTCCCCGCCAAGCGCGTATCGGCAGGAATCCAAAAACCGGGGAATCTGTCAGTGTGCCTAATCGACACGCCGTTCATTTCAAACCGGGCCTTGATTTGCGACACCGGGTCAATGCTTCGAAACAGGCGTTCCCCACCATTAAAGACCTGTAACTGGGGGTTTCGCAAAATCCCATGGGGCTTTGTGTCGTTTGTCTAAACGTCCCCGATGCTGTTGAAAAAGCCGGATTTGCAAAAAAGGGGCTTTTTCAAGCTACTCGCGTTTCAGATGTAACCAAATCAGGGATGTTACTCATTTACGAAGCAATCCTTACGGCACCCCAACTAACAGGAATGGGTTTTGAGCTTAACAGAAAAATCAGCAACACCCAGCTTGAACAACTGTTTAGCGGCAGCATCAAGCGTTTTAAACTCTTTCGCTTCTCGTTTGGTCGTTTCTAATGGCTTGCCATCCACCACAATCATGTAACCCTGCGACATCAACGCATAAAGTACATGCACCTTTTTAACGGCATTGGCATCCAGTAGCAGTTTCAGTTCCCGCTCAGTCATTGATCGAATAAATCCTGCTGATCGACCAGTACTAATAAATCGCCCGGTTTAACCTGCAAGAACCGGCAGAGTTTGGACAGCACATCACGATCAAAACTTTTCACCTGATCGTAGTAATAACGATCAACGGTTGCGCGAGCAATGCCGGTGGCATGGCAGACCTCGGAAACCTTTAAGCGTTTGGCACCCAGGATGGTGGACAGGCGGCATGTAATCATCATTCAATTGTAGCAACTTTTAATCGACTTCGATTAAATAATGCTTTATCTCGATAAAATATTATTAATGACTTAATGCTCAGAAAATGCTAGTTTTTGCCCTTTGATGATATTCATTTATTGTTTGATCAAGATCTCCCTCTAACAACAAGTCCTCCTTCAGTAAGTCTTGATGAGCGTTACTGATAATCCAGGCAGGCCAAGGATCATTCTTTGATTTGATTCGATTGCTCAGTACCTTTGCAGCCCACTCGGGTATGTCCAACGCGATGATGGCATCGATCCAAGGACACTCTATTTTGAGTAGATCAACAAACCAGTCGTTCGCAACCTGCGAAGGATGCTTCTCTAAATATCGTGTTGGCTGATGTAATTTTCGACAGCCGGCAAGCTCAAACGGACCAGCATCGCCTAATACAACCAAAACGGGATTGCTACCTTTCAATTGCCATTCAGCAATGACTGGAGCCAAGGCCATTCGTGTTGAATAATTAACGCTGACGCCAACAAATACTAGGGTTTTTTCGAAATCAAACAGCGTTTGGCCTCTGTTACCAAATTGCAAAACTGGCGTTGATTCGTGTCTTCGATCTGCTATTCGCTCCAGGCAGCGTCGACGAGTATCCATTTCCACCTGATGATAGAGCACCCAACCCTCACCAGATTCTTTGGCATACCCCTCGAAATCGCCTTCATCCTGAGCCGACAGGATATATCGCCCCGGCTTCTTCCAGCCTTCATTCACCAGTTCTGATAGGTTTTTGTGCGACTCGTTTATGCCCTCGATATGTAAATCACCGTGCGCAAGGCCTTCTTCAAACAAGCAGATTTCTGAATTCCAAGCGGCATTACTGATTTTGTTATTCGCTAGAGTGCTTAAATACAGCGCATCTCCTGGCTCATGACCCGTTAGATTGGCTCGCCGCCGCTGTTCGGTCGCCATCATTCTCAGTACTTGGTAATCGCGACCATCCCGGTAAGCAACAGAGACTACCTCTGGATCCCTCAGTAATCCCTTGAGTGTCTTATAAAAGTCCGGCGTGTAGAGGGGCGTATTGCGTTGCCCTTCGAATTGCTTATTGGCAATGCGTCGATCAAGATAGGAATAGGGGTGCTTTCCAGCGCGAATAGTCTTGATAATGTGTCGCAACAAATCATCATTCCATCCCAGATTGGCCTGAGCTTCACGTACCATGGCGAACAACTGGTCGGCAAATGCTTTCATGGTTGTTGAATCCCGGTGGCTAAGCCATGCCTCGTCCTCTGGATCGGTATCGTCCCAACCCCAAAAAAAGAATTCATCAAACAGGTTAAACGGAATGTGATTCAACGGCCAGGGATGATCATCACTGTATTGAGGCTTAGCATCTTGCCATGCCTGCAAATACCGATCATTTATTCTCGTGGGCACCTCGTCAATGACGACCCAAACGTATGACCAAATGTCGCCCGGTCGGTCAATGAGCATCAGTTCATACACACGATGAGCATTCTCAGCATCTTTGATGAGTTCAGTTAGTTCATTGCCAAGCATCCGAACTCGGAAAGGCTGTTTGCTATTCCGATAACCCATTTCGCCAAAATCTATGGACAATGTAGTCTGATAATGAATCATGGTTATTCCAAATGTAAAAGGGAATATGTAACGTCTGATGAATATGAAGTTAATGGAATTAGCCTCGACGCTATTACCCATTTTCGTGCATATTCCACTCTAAACCAGCCACCCATTCCGATTACAAAACTGCCACCTATTCCGATCCAAAGTCGGCCACGAATTAAATGAAGGTGAATACAGAGTACGATTGCCCTATTTCCTCGAAGTATTGTTTATGCCGCTCGCCAAATTCGTATGTTGACGTTCTGTTTAACAATGGATCAGTGCAGCATTTAGCGCATGTAGAAACAACGTCCCGGTAGACCTCTGCCGGAACCTTCCTTTCTCCACGGTAGTTCATTAGAAGCTTCTCGCCTAAATGATCGGTTGTTTTACTTCCTCTTTGAAACATGAAGATACTGGGGTTCGAGCCATAGGCCGCAAAAACAACATATCGCCAACTTGGGTCCGGTCGTCCATTTTCAGGCAAGACCTCGAACGAATACTCCAAGTCACCGCCATTACTTAGTTCGTTATAAGCATTCTCACACTTTTTCGGACTTTCCGCGATTAACACACAAGGCCCAATCACATCGTAATCGACATACTCTGAGCTTGGCTCAATGCCTAGTAATTCCGATAAATACTCACGTTGAATATCAGGTAACTCCGACTGACCACTCAGGAACCACTGTAATTGTTTAGCCGTAACGCCAATAGCATTTGCTATGTCGCTTAGCATGTTAGGCCAGCAGTCAATCAGTATTTTTGCTTTGATGGCACAACAACGATTCCATTCTTCATCATAATTGATGTTATCAACATCTTCGTTATCTCCATTCTCGCCGCTTATAAGCCAGTAACAACCGGATGTTGGTTCATCCCGCCAATAGCGCACTTTCTGATTGTGTGGCACATTTGTTTCCCATGAAGAAAGCCAGTTACCTACAACCCAATCCAATTTAGAAAAGCCTAAAACGACATTACTTTGATTAAATGGCAACTCGATCCATTTCGATGCGCGTTCCTTAACTAAAGTATTTGGGCACCATTCCCATTTGCGTCTATTAATATGTTCTTGGTGAACATTTAAGGCATGAGTATTTAACTGCTCTATGTTATCGAGGGCTTGATCGTTACGAATATCCATACTCCAACCGTATTCGAGAACAAGATGTTGAGCCTCACGCAATGAGGCTGAGAATGTTTTATCTTTACCATCTGCGACCTCAAGAGATATGTCGCCAATATCAGCAAGAGAGTGTTTCAGGTTAGGACATGCCTTTGCAATGTGACGGTTGATTTTCAGTTTATCAGGGTATCCACGGAGGCCGTGCGCATTATTCCAACCATCCAGTAAAACGCCAAATAATGATCTTGGGTTATCTAGTGTCGAAAATGTGAGCCACTCGATCTGAGTGCCTGGGATTGTAAGCCCATATAGAATCAGAGGCGTTAGGCCCATTTTTTCCGCGTCTTTTAATCGAATAGCGTCCCTGGCAAAAACAATACCTTTTTCTTCATGTAGGAAAATATGTTTTGCGGTTGAGACATAGAAATGATGTTCGCGGGCTATTGAATGCATGATCTGTGGACTTTATCGCTAGCGTGGGTTCCTTGATTGTTGGCATTCTATCGAAAACAGTGGTGGGGCATGAGTGGTATCACTGGCCGATATTCAATTGGAATACGCATTGGAGGGTAAAGGCGTGTAGTCGTCTTCTGACATTGGTGTCCAAAATCGACCGGTTTCGGACAGTCTTTAAAAGACATGTACTAAAGTAGGCTAATTGAATTACGGACATGTGTTATAATTCGTACATCCCTTTCGGACGGAATTAGCGCATGTCACGCGTCTTTGCTTACTGTCGAGTGTCGACCACTGACCAGACGACACAAAATCAAAGCTTGGAAATTCAGTCTGCCGGTTTTGCCATTCAGCCGCATCGTTTGATTGAAGAAAGCATCAGCGGTTCAGTCGCGGCGAAAGAACGCCCCGGTTTTAATAAACTGATCGAGCGACTGGAAGCGGGCGATGTGTTGGTGGTGACCAAGCTGGATCGACTCGGTCGTAACGCTATGGATGTCCGAGCCACGGTCGAGCACCTTTCTGATTCCGGAGTACGGGTCCATTGTCTGGCGTTAGGCGGGGTTGATCTCACCAGTTCTGCCGGCAAGATGACCATGCAGGTGATCGCAGCGGTCGCAGAGTTTGAGCGTGACCTGTTAATTGAGCGAACCCAAGCAGGCCTTAGTCGGGCGAAGGCGGCGGGTAAACATTTCGGCAGGCCGCCGGCTCTTAATGCGGAAGATCGTGCTGAAGTAGTAAAACGATTGGCTGCGGGCAGCAACGTTTCTGAGTTAGCGCGGGAATTCAAAACCACCCGGCAAACCATTATGCGGATTCGGGAAGCGGCGATGAAATCACCGCAAAGTGAAAAGTTGGTCAACTATTCTGGAGAGTAAGCGATGAATCATTTATATATGGAACGACACGATGACAAAGACAACATGCATCGCTTTTATCAGATGTTTGTGACACCAGGCTTGTTTGACGATTGGTCACTGATTAAGGAGTGGGGTAGGGTCACCCGGTACCGTCAGAAAGGAGTGGTTCGATACCCAGGAAGAAGCCATCGTCGCCGGGAGTAAGTTGTGCAAGGCCAAATGTAAAAAAGGCTATCAAGCTATTCGCACAGAAACATGATGCAGAGCATTGAAATGCCCTAGTCTGTTTCATATGCGCCGCAAAATGGATGGTGGGATAGCGGTCAATAATCAGGTCTTTTTATTGCAAACTGTAGCACTAAGCGCTATATTTAAAAGATAAAAATGGTGAAACAAACCAACTGGACTGTGTGCGGATATTCAAAAACAAGGCGTTCACACGATTTGCTAAAAAATCAGGAATAGACGATGCCAGCCTCTGCAAGGCCGTCAGTGATGCCGAAAGGGGATTACTGGATGCTGATTTGGGCGGTGGCGTCATTAAACAACGTGTCGCCCGCAGTGGTGGCGGCAAATCTGGCGGGTTCCGCACCCTGATCTTGTTCCGCATTGGTTCACTCGCGTTTTTTGTGCATGGTTTCGCCAAAAATGAACAGGCCAACATAGATGATGATGAATTGGTCGCTTTGCGGAAATTAGCGGCTGTCATGCTGGAGTATGACGAAGCAGCACTGAATAGCGCATTGGCCAACAAGACATTGATAGAGGTGATCTGCAATGAAAAAACAATACCGTAGCCGTTTGATGGCCTCCGTTCATGAAACCGCCGAAGGCTTGCATGAGGCGGGCGTCATGGATAAGCGCACTATGCGCAAATTCGATGAATTGTGCCTAACGCCAATCAATCCCTTGCAGCCGGAAGAAATCCGGGCACTTCGTCTGCGTGAACGAGCAAGCCAAGCCGTTTTTGCGCGGCATTTGAATGTCACGACCGGCCTGGTCAGCCAATGGGAGCGCGGCGAGAAGCACCCCAAAGGCGCATCATTGAAGCTTCTGTCCCTGGTCGCCAAAAACGGACTGGAAGCGATTGCATAAATCCAAAGCCAGGCTTAACCAAGAGGATAGCGCCCCTTAACTCGCGATGCCCTTGCTGGTGTGCGCCCCCTTATCACCATGACTTTAACGGCTTACACTCGCGAACACCATTTCTATGTCGCAATCGCAAAACACGTTTTTCTACACGCCGACAAAGGTATTGTTTTTGTTAACGATCCGATTCGATTAAAAGATGCGGAAAAATTTGATTTGAAACCGCTGGTTCTATATGGGCTTACTGTCCCTGGGACCCAAATTGAATGGCTAACATTTTCTCTACTCGATGAGCCAAGATCATTATCTGGCGTTTTGCTGGAAGGCTGGGAAAAGGCGTCTGGCCTCCGTGGATACCCCGATAAGCTGAAGATCAATCGTCACATTGCCAATGCATGCCCTCAATTGCAAAAATCGCTCGACCATATTGGCGGCATATCGCTTGAAATCGCTGATGGCAAGGATAAGCAATTCTCGGCCTCATTGCGTGTTGCTCAACAACGCGGACTGGAACTTGGTTGGTACAACCATGATGGCCATGTCATCAACGATGTTAAAGAGTTGAATGATCATGCCTTGAATATTCATAACGGGCACGTCAATGGTCGCAGGTGGGAATGGATCGGAAACAACGCAGTCAAAGAACAGGCCTCAAAATGGATGGCGTTGCCTTTTAAGACCAGTAATACGGTTTTGAGCCCCTCAAAATTGGATTGGGTTAGCGGCTCCTGGCTTTCCTCATGGGAAACAACTGTCCCACAAAATCAGAAAATGCATTTCTGGCGGCATGAGACAAAACCTGGCTGTTACTGGCTGCTGAGTGGTGAGGATGAAAATATTGATGACATAACCGACGAGGATTGGGACCGACGTTGTGCGCTCAAAGCAAAAATACTGGTGGATTGTTGGCCTAATAAACCGGGCGACATTGCTAAGGCTATCGGCATTACAGTAAAACAACTGCTTTGGTTCCTTAATGGCCAGATGGCGTTACCTGAGACTGAAAGGGAAGATTTGTCAAAACTGCTAGGCATTGAAGCAAGTGCAAGATTTGTTGATTACGATGTAATCGGCCCCTGTGTGTTAATTGCAGAAGGCCCGAGAAAGTGCTCTATTGCTTATGAAGAACTGAGTAATGGTGGGGACCTGGAGTATTCGGTGGAGGTACTTCCTGAAAAGGGAACTCCAGACCCGAGTTGGCGTTATGTTGTTTTTTCTGCCTATGGCAGACTCCCCAATATATTCATGTTCCAAAGGGGAAGTAAAACAACTGATCAATTAGGCAAAAAGCTTTTAATGAATTATCAGGGAGAAAGAAAGGTTCCGGCATCAACCTATAGAGATGTTGTTTCTACATGCGCACAATGCAGCACTAATCCGTTGTTAAACCGAAAGCTAATGACTGAATTCGGCGAACGGCATAAACAATACTTCCAGGAAACGGGAACGAAGTTCTACACATGGCGATAAATTACACCATATCCTGTATTTGCTGCCTAACGTCTCGGCCTTGACCATCTTGCTCGACCGCCATGATAAACAAGCATCGTCCTTGACTAGACTTGGCCCACAACTCACCCACCGCACGCTTTTCGGCTGAATCGTCATTGCTGGCGTAGGCTTCACCCTTGTATTCGACGACCAACATCCGGCCGTCTTTCAATTCGCAGACAAAATCCGGATAAAAGCGATTATGAGCTAGTGGTAGCCAAAACGAGGCATGATCCCGACGCACCAGGTTCCGAATCCAATATTTCACTTCCGGAAGACTATCAATCGCCTTGGCGCATTCGTACTCTTCGCCTTGAGCTTTCAAGTCCTCAATAATCGGATAAAAGTGTTTTTGAAATTTGTAGCGACCAGCGTAATACGGCGGTCGCGCTGGGTAGTGGTCTGGCGAGAAGCGATGGACAAACTCATCCGTCAATACCACTTGCGCCGCATTGCCGAACAAGGTTTGTTGGTAACCGGCTTTTTGCGCACGTTTGCGGTATAGGCCAATCAAATCTCTAACCGCCCGTAGCAAGGGGTATTTGTTGCGTACCAATGCGGTCAAATTGATATTGGGTGTTTGCAGCAAATCGTTGATCAGCAGGGCGCTAAATTTAATAAGGTCGCGCTGCATGACATCGGCTTGCTTGCATTCCCGATCCAGCCAGCCGAGCAGGTCTTGTTCGGTGACATCCAATAAATCTTCATTGAGGTTAATCACCTCGTTTTGTTGGGCAATGTGGTAACTGATTTCCTTGCCGTCCAGATCGATGGAAAAACTGTTGCTGGTTTCCTGTATGCGGAAGTTATTCAATTTGGCCGGGTAATCCAGCAAGCTCAACTGACCGTTTTCCAGAATGGTTTCCGGTTCGATCAGTTCCAATTCGTCTTGAATGTAAGCGCATAGCAACGGCAAACGACCAAACTTCTCGCCGCGTTCGGACGGTGATTTTTGCGCCTGGATACTTTGATTGTGGATGCGCAAATCACGGGCGATGGTTTCTTGCGCCGGCTTTTTACCCACCGCTTTCAGCAAGGCTTGCTGCAACGGTTCGGACACTTCACCGCTAATGCGCACGACATAAGCGCCGTTATCCTCACTGATGGCCAATTGGCGTTTGTCGGCGTCGTCCAAATGCTCCAGATCCGGCATGGTAGGCAATTCAATCACCAAAGAAGCCAGCGCTGGTTTGGAACCCTCTCCAGTGTTAGGTCCAAACAAATCGATTTGCCCATTACCAACCGGCGCTTGCTGTCGCAAAAACGCGGCTACTTCCATTTCCTCAAAGCCCATCGCAATCAACTTGTCGGTCAACTCCTTGGCGGCATTGGCAAAACCCTTGGTGGCCAGATGCGCGTAAGCCCGGTTTAAATCTTCAATCAACCGCCGGCGGGCAAACGGCATGCGCAGCACCCGGCCTAGCAATTGTTCGGCATCCTTGCTGGAACTGACTTGCTTGACCGAGCAAAACACATAGGCAAACGAGCAATCCCAGCCTTCCTTCAAGGGGTTAATTAACCAAAAGAACGGTTTGTCCCGGCACCCCTCTGAAACCCTTGGTATCACCGGCTTACAGCCGAAAAATCGATTTCAAAATCGCCAATCAATTTATTGATAACTTCTTGAATATTAAGAAGACTTCCCCGATTATAAAATTCATTCTTGCCAATGAAGTTAATATGCTGCCATGCAACGGGCGAAAAACGCAGTATTTCTTTGGCCTTGACTGGGTCAAAGGATCGATAATGCTGATGAAGTGCCGACAAAATGATCGCATTATAGAAAATCACTGGATTGGCAATAAGCCGGATCGATTCAGCATTGATGTCGAGTTCAATTTCAGTTTTTCCGTTCAGCATCCTACCGCCGCTGACTTTGGCAATGGTAGAGCTTAACTGGTGATACGATTCGCCACAGTTCAATGAGGTTCTTTAATGCAATTGATTATTTAAAATTTATGCGATAGGCTTCACGCATCTGTAATAATTTTCCATTAGAATTAGACTTAACAAGGCTATAGCCAATTGTTACTACCATTTTTCCATCACTCGCCTTTCAAACATACAAAGGAATGTGAAATTCATAGTAGCAAGGAAGTGCTGAATCATTTAGGTATAAGCACAGCTCGTCATCAAATGTGTTTGTCCAATCAGCCATCACGCACTCATTCAAGTTGGCCTAGTCCAACTGAAAAACCAGCGCCTATGCGCTGTTGTTTGACCCGCATAAATTTCTGAAAGGCTGTTATTTCTCCCTTCACTCCGAAGGATTCGAAAACGTGCGCGTGTAAAAAATGCGCAAATAAGGAAGGCTATATGAGAATGCGTCATATTTTTGCTTTGCTAGCGGTTGTTTGCAGTTTGGCGGCAAATGCCGGTATTTATGATCTGCCGTCAGCCAAAGCTACCCAATGGCTTACCGGTCAACAGAACAGTGATGGCAGCTGGGGCGGCAATCAGGATTTACAGGCCGTTTATACCAGTGCCGCCGTTCAGGCGTTGGCGAGAGCCTATAAAACCAATGCCGCTTACTATGCCGGCGTTACCTGGCTGGAAAATCACGACACTAGCAATGTCGATCTCACCGCCCGCAGCTCGGAGGCGTTACTCAACCACGGTGACACTCAAGCGGCCGCCTTAGCCTATTTGCAAGGCAGTCAAAACCTGTTCGGCGGTGTTTATTCGGGCTGGGGCTTATCCGGCTATTATAATAGTTCGGTCGTTGATACCGCCCTGGCGCTGATCGCCTCTGCCGATCTAGGTAACACCACCCAGATTCAGGCCGCCATCAATTTCTTAAAGTCCAACCAACGTACCGGCACGAACGACAAAGGCTGGACTATCGGCACTTCCAACAATATGAGCGACCCGACTGTAACGGCTCTGGTTATACAAGCCTTAGCCCGCTATACCGGCACGGACAGTACATTACCGGCAGTCATCACCAATGGCTTAAACACTCTGCAAACCTTGGTAGGCGGTGCGTCACCCGTCATCCAGCAGGCAGTGGCAGCTCAGGCCGCTCAAGATGCCGGGAACACGGTTTTGGCAACCAGCTTTTTGACTCAGCTCCTAGCCAGTCAAGGCAGCGATGGTAGCTGGAATAGCGATCCCTTTGTCACGGCCATCGCCACTCGAGCCGTTGCCTCCGCTGCACAACCAGCCTCCCAAAACACCTCAGTGCTCATTCCTGATCAGGCCTTGCGGCAAGCTATTAATCTGGCCTTGGGGCGAAATTCAATGGATAGTTTAAATAAGGGCTTATTGGCGCAACTGACCAGTATCTCCGCCATCGGCAAAGGCATCAGCGATTTGACCGGTTTGCAATACGCCGTCAATCTGCAAAGCGCCAACTTCAATGGTAATAATCTTACCAGTGTTGCGCCGGTTAGTGGATTGACGCAACTGACATCCCTTAGCTGGATAGGCAACCCCGGAAATCCCGACGGTCCTGTTCAAGTTCCCGCCCTGCCGCCTCTAGCTCAGTTAATATTGGCAATCGGATTGTTCGGCATCCTGACTTTTTTCCGTCGAAACCAAGCAAGCTGCTGAGGAGTTTATCCATGCGACTTTTATTATGTCTATTACTGGCGACTGGAACAGCATATGCCCAGTCCATCCCGGAAACCACGCTGGAAGAAATGCGTGCAAAACACCTATCTCCGCAGCAATTGCAAGCCATTCGGGCGATAGGCGGTAATGTCTTACAGGCCAAGCAAACTGCTCAGGTCGATCCGGCCGATAAAGCGCTGCTGATGCAATTGCAGTCTGCCGTGTACAAACTCATTGCAGCAGAAAATCTGACTAATCCTGCCGGTCTCAATGCTATCAGTAAAAACGGAGCAGCCATCCCTGCCGTCAATACTCAACAGACTGCCAACGACGCCGCTCGAAAATCCGCGGAAACGGCAGCCTGGGAGATAATTGGTAACTTGCACCAAGATAGCAGCCAATTGCAGAGCACCTCCAAATCAGCCGCCAAGCGGGTCATCCATTCAGCAGGCAAGCCTATCGGCGAACAGCGAGGCCGCCAGTATGAGCTTTGGGCTAATCAGCTGGAAGCCATAATCAACAATAAAAACCCTGATCGAATCACTGAATTACTGATATTCGGCAAGCAAATACAGACGCAACCATCCGGCGTGAGTCCTACAGCTATTGACCGTGGCCCACCTAATTTCCAGTCTAGACCCTGGAGAGACCAATCTGTGCAAACGGTGGCAACTCATCCCGAAAAACACAAAATTAAACATTAACAGGGTTCGGCATGTTATCCATTCAATTACAGAACAAAACAAGGCGATTATTTTACTCCTTACTGTGGATGTCGATAGGGTTGCCGGTACTTAGCCAGGCGCAACAACCTGAAACGCCCGAGATTGTGTTCAGAAGTTCCGATGCAGCGCCGCTGGCTACTCAAGCCGGGCAACTGGCCAATGCGGTCGCCATCTATGAGTATGTCCACAACACTTTTGAATTTACGCCATATCAGGGGTCGCGTTCCGGCTCCGTCAACACTTTCCTTGGCCAGCGCGGCAACGATGTCGATATTGCGACGACATTGATCGCCATGCTGCGTTCGCAAAACATACCAGCCCATTATGCGGTCGGCACAGTGCGGCTTCCCTCGGCGCAACTGACAAACTGGTTAGGCGTGGGCAACCTGGATGTAGCGATACAAATTCTGAAAGATCAAGGCATGCAAGGTGTCACACTGGCGGTTGACCGCAACAGCGTCACCTTCGAACATGTCTGGGCTGAAGCATTGATTCACTTTGATCAATACCGTGGACTTCCCACGCCTAGCACGGTTGATTGTTCGCTCACCGCCAACACGGCGCGTTGTACCTGGATACCGTTGGACGGCAGTTTCAAACAGAAAATATACAATGGCCTGAATATCGATCCTTATACCGACGCCACCCTCAATTTTGACTATACCCAATACTATAAAGCTATCCTGAATAATGATGTAACCAGGATGGACAAAAATCCGTTGACCATTCTGGAAGAACAAATCGGCACATGGTTACACACCCATTACCCCGGCAAAACCCTGGATGACGTGGCGGATGTGGGGGTGATCACCCAGATTCATGATGGCCTGCTGCCGGCCTCGTTGCCTTATGCTGTCACGATAAACCCACGCACCTATGATTCAGTGGCTGCCCATGATGCCGCAGTGCCGGCAACCGAGCCCAAAAAATGGGGGAAAACCCTATCGATCAATTTCAGCATGGATATTACCCCGCCCGGTGGCAGTACCACCCATCTGGCCAGTACCTTCGGCCCCTATTTGATAGCCACCCTTAACACCAGTCGCTTAACCCTGGATACCGAATTTCTCGCCAATAGCAATGTCCCGAATCTAGTGGTGCGATTGGGCGGTGTCGAACAAGCCAGACCGGTCTCGAACACCCTGAATATTGCCGGTTACACGCCCGGCATTGGCGACCGGTTTTCAATTACCGCCAACATGGATGGCGAACCCGACCCCACCGGCGGCAGTAATGATCAAACGATCACCGCTGCCTACACCAATCTGATTCTGGGCGGCTACTACTTGGTGGCAGCGGGTGGAGAATATTCGAACTGGTCGCAAGTCCATCGCGCGGCAGAGCAACTACTCATTGATAACGCGAATAATCCCATTGTCTTTGATTCTACCCAATTAGGCAGTAATGGCTCAGCCTGTAGTGCTGCCAACAGCCTGGGCTGCATTCCTTATGTGGACGTTAATTTCAACGGTGTCTTGAACGCCAACGATCCAGCCTTATTACTGGATCAACCTGCGCTGGATGCCATGACTGGCGGTTTGCTCTATGTGGCCGCTACCCAGTATTTCGCCAGTCTGCGCGAAGATTGGGATCGCGCAGACCATCTGATGAAAACCAAAACCTCCGTGATTGGTTTTCTCGGCGTGGTCAGTTCCACGTTCGAGGCCGAATACCTGAATAACACCGCCTTTTCCATCATGCCCGGCGGCTTGCTGATCGATATGAAAGCGATCAGATTTACCGGTACTTATCGTGCCAACGATACGCCTTTGAATAATAATGCCCTCAATAATTACAGTAATCGTCAATTCGAATTCCTTGTGCACATGGGGTCCTCTCTGGAGCATGAAACCTGGCAGGAATTAACCGGCTATGACGCCATTTCCACCGTACGCGGCATCCAAATGGGTTTAGCGGATACCAGTAATCCCGCGACTCTGTTGACTGTGCAAAACAGCCCGGCCAGCAATACTGTACCGGCATTTCTCAGTGCGGTGGGATTCAGCCCAAGCGTACCGACACCTTTTACGCTACATACTCGGAACAACATTTTCGGGACGATACCCAATAGCTGGTCTACGCCAAGCGGGTCGGCAAACCTATCATTCGACATGATAAAAGCCAACCCCAGCGGCCCCAGCGATCCCCGCTTCCCTAATCTCAACTATTTAAACAATTGGCCAAGCGGCACTCCCAACACCTATATCTCCGATTACTGGGAAAGTTGGATGAATTGTTTCTATACGGGTCAAAACTTAATAAACAGCAACATCACCACCTATGGAGCTAATGCCACCTATATCAATGCCACGACATACTGTGGCGTCACCTGGGCGGCTGGAACCACGCTGAGCGCATCTCTTACCCTGTTGCATAATGGATTTAACAGCTTCATCGCCAGCCAACCGGCTTTCTTCAATTATCTGGATACCGCGCAAGGCTTTCATAGCACGGATTTCCTGTATCGCTCCGCTTCCCTAGCGGCCAGTAGTTACTCGACGAATACGGTTGCCAGTATTCGAAATGATCTCATCAACCGCGATACCTCGCAATTCTGGGTGCAATACACCTTGCCTTCGGCTTTGGTCGCCACGCCCTTCAATCATTTTGAGGTTGATATTCGCCGAGTTTATGAGACCAGCACAGGAAATCTTTATGACATGGGTTTTGAAATCTTCAACACAGGGCACTAATGACATGCGCCATCACCACGACTCTTCAACGCCTTTTATTAACGGGTTCGGCTTATTAACCGCTTTGCTTGTAAGCGCCTTACTCATTGGGGATGCGGTCATGGCGGGCGGTTATGTCGACGCCACCCAAACCCTCGATCCGGCAGGCGTTACCAACGCCGGCACCGTGATACAGCGCTATAACAACGCGCAGTTCAATAACAAGATACTGGTCGGCCTTGTCCACAACAACCCGATTCAAACCCCGTCCACCGCCGATCCCGTTTCGACCGTCTCCGGCAACAACTACCACGACGAAACCGATTTTCAAATTCGTGGCCGTAATGGCCTCAACTATGTGTTTACCCGCACCTATAACAGCGCTTCCAGTGCCACGGGAGTTGATCGAGGTCTTGGGCCGGGCTGGGTGCATTCTTATGGGATGCAATTGGTCTCCAACGATTTTGGCAACTGCCCGAATTGCACCAGCGCCCAAGCGGCCGAAAACGGCAATGGCAAAACGGCTTCCATCACCTATACCGACGAACGCGGAGGACAGCAAAATTTTCTGGTCAATGAAACCAGTTTTGCGGTCACCAAACCGCTGGGCGATTTCGATACGCTGACGCTGGACAGTCCGGTAGCCGGTCAGCATACGCTCACTTTCCGTAACGGAGTGAAATATACGTTTGAAACCCCCAGTGGCGTCCTGAAAACCACCCCTAATGTCAAGGCGCGCTTAAAAACCATCAGTAATCCCTGGGGCGATCAGCTCAACCTGGCTTACGATGGCATCGGCAGGTTATCGGCCATTACTGATAATTTGGGTATCGCCACGCGTACCGGTCTGGTCTTTAACTATATTTCATCCAGCGACACACACATAAAAAGCGTTACCGACTGGGCGGGACGGCAATGGAATTTCACCTATCTCGGCACGGATTTGTGGCTGGTCAATAATCCGTTGACGATCAACACGCCGCTGACCCCCAGGAGGCAATACCACTATATCGCGGGGCATCTGCTTGATTATTTCTTTAAGCCGCTGACCCGCAACAATCTGCCGGTGGTGACTTTTTTCAATTATTACGAAAATGGCCGGGTCTTCGATTACTTTGACGGCATGGGTAACACCGAAACCCTGGATTACGACTTGTACCGCAAAAATACCCGCGTAACCGATGCGCGGGGCGGCGTTCGCGAATACAGCTATGATGCCAACGGCTTGATGACCAAACTGATCGAACCGGACGGCGGCGTGTTAACCTTCGCCAGCCAAAGCGATGGTTTGCGCAACAGCAAATACGACGCCTTGGGTTACCAAACCCAATACAGCTATCGGTTGGACAAAGCGTTTGCCGGGGCCAGCGACACCGGTGGTAATGTCAGCCGCGAACAGGACGCTTTGAGCCAAACCATCGATACCACTTACGGCCCCTATGATCAGGTAGCCTCTGTCAAAGATAAGCGCGGCAATACCATCACCACCAGTTTCTATAGCACCACTTCCGGTTGCGCATTAAATGGCAAACCACAAGCCGTCACGCTTTCCACGCTAAACGGCAGCAGCAATGTCAAAATTCGCGACTACTGCTGGAACAGCAACGGCACCCTGAACAGCCAAACCGAATACCTGGACGCCGCCGGCAGCCACAAGCGCACCACCACCTATACTTACGATCCGGCCAGCAACGGCCTCAACGTCAGCGATGTGAATGTCACGGCCACCAACACCACCGCTGTTATCCATACGCAATTTACCTATGATAGCTTGGGGCGTACCAAGACTTCGACGTTAAACCGCACGACATCCCCAACCAACAGCGCCCTGGAAGCCCTGACCACCAGCTACACATATGATGCACTGGACAGAGCGATTCAGGTCAAAAACCCTGCGGGTCGCGTACAAGAAACCGTTTACGACCTCAATGATCAGGTTTACCAGGAAAAGACCTGGTACCCCAGCACCACAGCCCGTAGCGGTTGCGCCGCTCCAACCACCATTAACGGCGTCAGTTATGCCGTCTGTACCGAAGCCACCCATCAATACGATACCGTCGACCGCCGCATCAGTACCACCGATATTTTAGGCAAAATCAGCAAATTTGATTACGATCCCGCTGGGAATCTGGCGAGACAGATTGATGCCAATGGCAATATCACAAAATATGAATATGACGCCATGAACCGCAGAACGGCGATGATCGACGCCAATGGCAGACGCACCGTGACCGGGTATAACCAACGCGGCGATGTCACCAGCATCACCAATCCCAACGGCGAAACCGTTAAAAGCCAATACGATGAACTTGGTCGGTTGAAGCAACTTACCGATAACCTGGGCTACATCACGCAGTACCAATACGACGCCAACGGCAACCAAACGTGTGTGATCGACGCCAACGAACACAGCCTAACCACCGACCCCAGCTATCAGCCGATCAACAGCAACGGTTGCACGTTCTACAACAGCTATGACGAACTGAACCGGCTGATCAGCAGCAAGGATGCCCAAGGCAACATCACCGCTTATAGTTACGATCTCTTGGGTAACCGCACCCAGGTCACCGACGCCAACAACCACAGCACCCTTTTTAAATATGACGATCTGGGCCGCCTGAGCGAAATTGATGATCCTTTAACCCATGTGCAAACCTTCATCAACGACGAAGCCGGCAACGTGATCCAGATCACCGACCGCAAAGGCCAGATCAGTCAGCATGTTTACGATGTGCTGAACCGTAAGACCCAAAGCACGTATCTGGCTGATGGCACGCAGGACAACTACACTTACGATAACTTCGACGATCTGGCGCAGGTACAGAACGACGCAGTGAGTTACACCTATGTTTACGACAACAAACACAGGATGCAATCCAAAACCGACAGTAGGCAAAGCAAATCGTTAAGCTGGACGTTCGATCCGGTCGACAACATCAAAACCAAAACCGACTATCAAGGCAACATCACCACGTATCAGTACGATGACAGCAACCGCCTGACGGCCGAGGCCAACCCCAACTATCTGGAAGTCAGCTACCATTATGATCCTGCCGGCAGATTGCTGGACCGTTTGCTCAGCAACGGCGCACAAACCCACTATAGTTACGATAGTGGCGGACGCCTGATCCGCCTGACTAACCAGAGCGCCACCGGTCTGCTGGTCAACGACACCCAATACAGCCGCGACCACCTGGGTAACATCCTGACGGCTACCGAAAGCACCGGTACTCAACAAACGTCTGGCACCACTACGTTCAAATACGACCCTGAATACCGGCTGAAAAGCGCTACCTATCCGGTCACGGCCAATAACGAAACCATCACCTACGATCCGGTCGGCAACCGCAAGACTTACACCAAAGGCAGCCTGACCCTGTATTACAACGTCAACAATGCCAACCGCCTGATTGACACCCGCACCGGCAGCGCCACCGGAACCCTCTACGAAAGCTATGGCTATGATAACAACGGCAGCATGACCAGTATTAGTGGCAACCGCACCGTTGGTATGACCTGGAATGCCCACAATCGCATCAGCCAGATGCAGATCAACAGCATTCCGGCCTATAGCTACCAATACGATCCGTCCGGCTACCGTATTCAGAAAATTGCTGGCAGCACCAAAAACTATTACCTGCAAGCCGAACACCTGGAAGCGATTTACGATAACAGCGGCAATATCCTGGGACAGTTCTTCCGGGGCAGCGTCATTGATGAAGTGGTTAATGCCTACCAGCAGGACAACGCCGGCAAGCTGGTCAACTACACCTTCCATCACGATGCCTTAGAATCCGTCCTCGGCCAAAGTGGGCACGACGGAACAATACTCGCCAGCCAGGGCTACACATCCTTCGGCTCAACTATCAACGCTACCGGTAGCAGTAATAACCTGTTGAAATTTACCGGGCGGGAGCAGGATACGGAGACTGGATATTATTATCTACGGGCACGGTATTATGATCCAATTTTGGGAAGGTTTCCGAGTGAAGACCCAGTGGGGTTTGCGGGGGGAATCAATCTATATACCTACGCTGGAAACAATCCTATCAATGCCAATGATCCGACTGGGAATGCACCCCTTGGTGAGGTGTTAACAAGTATAGCTAGTAAATTTGGGATAGGGGATTGTAAAGATTGTGCTAATGCTTTGATGAAGGCTACAGTTGATTCTGGTAATTCTGGAACTTTACTAGAAATGAGGGCAAATATAGTAGACGGTAAAGGCGAATATATATGGAATGACGCTGTTAACAAAAATATATCCACGAATGCTGATCATGCAGCAGTTGAGGTAAATGGATTAGTTTATGATAATATTAATCCGAAGGGTATCCCGCGAGCAGAATGGGAGGCGCAATTCGATTCAATGTTTGGTCTTAAACCTATTCAAGAAACACCTTTTGGCCCTGGTTTACCATCAATTACTCTTAATGAGCTTGGCAGCACACTAATTGCTGGATCGGTAATAGCTGTGAAGGTAGTAGATATTGCCAGTCAAATACTTGATCCAGTTGGTACATACATATTTGGTAAAGAAGCCGGGTCAAATAGCGATATTGTTCCTAATATTTCGCCGTCATCTTATATAGGTTGGTCTAGCAATGCAACAAATGCCTGGTATCAGATGACGGCTGATGGTGGTTTTGTTATTTATCCAAATAAATCTAATACAAATATAATGCGATCCATATATTCTAAAGGAAGGTAATGTAAAGCAAAGATTGGTTTTAATTTTCTCTACAACCATAACCTCTCATACATAAAATGACAAATATAACTATATCCTCCGTGGTTGAGAATAAACATATGAGTAGTTATGCTTTGCTTAAAGAAATCGAAAAAAGACCTGTATTGTTCCTGGGAAATCCATCAATATTTAATTTGAGCGCTTTTCTAAATGGCTATACTAATGCTTGCGTTAATCATGAAAAACGCATGCAAAAGGATGAAGAGTTTTGGAATCAATTCTTAAAATGGATAGAAAGTAGATATTGCAATTTTTTTGATGCAGAAATTAAACAACTTGAAGTTATAATGTTTATTACCGCCGGCGGTGATGAGCATCAAGCGTTGCAAGGATATTTCAATAATTTTGAAAATTTCCTACAAGAATGTGGTAGTTTTTTGGAAAAAGAGGAAAATTGGCAACTAACCACAACGCCAAATCTAAGTTTAATGAAGAGGAATAATATGGATATATGCGAAGTATTTAACGAGATTCAGAAAAGACCGGCTTTGTTTCTTTCTACACCTTCTATTTTCAGGTTAAATGCATATTTGCAGGGTTATTTTACTGCGTGTAGTAATTATGGAATTGCTCATCAAGACAGAAAAGTTTTTGGTGAATTTATCGAATGGCTTTCAAATAAATATAGAAAACTGAAAATTGCTGATGTGTATCGCTGGGAGCAGATTATGTTTATCGTTTCTTGCCATGATGAATATGAAGCATTAAAAAACTTTTTTGTTTTGTTTAAAGCATTTATTGAATGGCAAAAGAAATCATAAATTCCAATTACGCATGATATTAATTGCCCCATAAATATTTGCACACTTATTCATCTCGGCTGCATACGTAACGGCTCTATTTTATGCAATGGCTTATTATACACTTTTAAATATTGGCATCGCATTTGGCGATTTTATCGCGTTTTCAGCAGCGTAGGTTGGGTTGCGCTTTTTGCAACCCAACATTTAATGTTGCGTACACTGAAACTAAAAAGATTACTTTAAAGACCATCATTCTGGGATCAATACTTTGTACCGCTTCGTTCACATTAAGACTTCGATTGTTTGGGTTGCAAAAAGAGCAACCCAACGCAGCTGACCGAGCAGCGCAACAAGTGCTTGGTACCAGATGACGGATTATGGTGGTTTTGTTATCTATCCAAATAAATCTAATACGAATATGATACGCTCAGTGTATTCGAAAGGAAAATAATTAAATTTTATGGCTAGAGGTCATTCTGTCTATCACTTTGCAACTAAAAACGATTATTCTCTAATCTTGTCGGATGTTTCATCCCAATTAGACTTGAAATATACCGTGGAGGAATGGCGGCTTGAACCGGACTTTCCAGTGTATCTGTCACCTTTAGAGGTACCTGATTTTGATTTTTGCAAATGGCCAAATTCTTGTAAAACTAGGTTTCTCGTTTTGCCCGTCAACGCAGAATTGCCATTCAAATTTTGGGCTAGCAGACAAGTACCCGAAAAATATGGATTCATGCCGGACTGGGGTGTAAGAAATCCAGATTATCGCTTTATTTTTTTTGATCCTTGCGGCTTTTATAAGAGCGCAGAATGGGGAGAAGGCTTTCTTCAGGGATGGTTGTCCACGAATTCCGTTCATCCAGATTCCCTTACGATTTTTAACGCCTTCAAGAAATCGATCAAAAAGCGTTTCGAGTATTTCCGATTTTCCGGTGTCTATGTTGGGCCAGAAGCGGCGCCATATTTCGATGCTGGTGGCCGCTTAGCGGAAGATCTACGCTTGCCAAAGGAACGAGATATGAAACGCACGGCTCCCAATACAAATACCACGTCCTCTGTTGTCTGAGTAAAGTCATTAACACCTTAGGCTTTGAAGCTGGCATCACCTGTGATCATTGAACTGACACACGGCATCTTGAATACGATATAAATTTGGTAACGCCATTGTTTTCACATAACTTAGTTTCTGCAGGTTATGGCCTATATGGTCGCCATGAATGGCTGCAATTCATCCTATTCGTCGGGTGCTACATGCTGCTCGACTACAGCTATTTCAAGATTCCGGTCGACCTGTTTGCCAATGTCATCTACTACCACGGCGTGGTGGCGGTTTGCGCCGATTTGATCAACTTTTTCGCCCCGCTGGAACAGGTTTTGGCCAAACAAAATCATCTGCTTTCCGCCAAGGCCGATCTGGAGATCGTGCGCGGCTGTGACGGCGCCGGTGTGTTATTTTTGGTGATTTCCGCCGTTCTGGTGTTTCCGTCCGGATTGAAGCGGAAACTGCTCGGTTTGCTGCTGGGCATCGGTTTGATCTATAGCCTCAATCTACTGCGTATCTCCGCATTATATTTCATCATCGCTTATCATCCGGATTGGTTTCAGCTGATTCATACCTATGTGGCACCGACGTTGATGGTCGTTCTAGGATGCTTCTATTTTGCCTGGTGGGCGTTCGGTTCGACAGATCAAAATCATGAGCCGGCGTGAGCTGTTTTCTCTAACCCTAAAAGGCTTGTTGGCCTGGCTGGTGTTGTCCGGCTTGGTTTTGTATCTTGGAGAATGGCTAGCAAAGGGACTATTCCCCTTGCTTAAGGCTGTGATGATCACGTTGGCTTCCGATCTGGCGCCCGGCTTAAAGCTTGTTAAATCGGCGCAATCTCAACTGGATTACTCGATTGAGTTGTCGGCCTGGGTGCTGCGGCCGATTTATCTGAACTCGAGTCATTACATACAGTCTGGCGGCGAATTGACGTCATCGGCCCATTTGCTGCATAGCTTTGTACCTTTTGTTATCGAAGGTTCGATTCTGCTGGTTTGGCCGGTGCAAAGCTGGCGGCAGCGATTATTGTTGATAGCATTGGGTTTGCTGACGGCTGTATTGGTGGTCATGGCCACTTTACCGGCACTGTTGGTAGGCAAATTGGAAGTCTCCTTTCAAGACATTGCCGAGGCGGGTCAAAATCCACGGCTGGTACCGTGGTTTGTAGACTGGATGGTATTTTGCGAATTGGGCGGCTGCTGGCTGTTGGGGATTGCGGCGGCTTGGTTGTGTATACAAGTTCAGCGTGGGTTGCTGCGGACTTGAAACGACGGTGGTCTTCATCCTGCTAAGCAATGTTCATTTTTTTCGTAGCGGCTAAAATTCGATAGACGGTGGCCTCGCCGATGCTCAATTGACGGGCAATTTTGGTTTTTGCTAAACCGCTCTCAGCGAGTCGTACAACCTCTCGACGTGACGCATCATCCAAAGGCTTACGGCCTTTGTACTTGCCCGCGGCTTTAGCTTTCGCAACACCTTCCCGTTGCCGCTCTAACATCATTTCCCGCTCAAATTGCGCCACACCGCCCAACACGGTCAACATCAGTTTGCCGGTTGGGGTCTGGGTATCCATGCCGAGATTTAGAATCCGTAAGCCGACTGCCTTTTGTTCCAGCGTTTTGATAATGGCCATGAGATCGGCCACTGATCGAGCCAGTCGGTCGAGTTTGGTGGCCACCAGCACATCGCCCTCCCGCGCAAATTCCAAAGCGGCTTCAAGTTGTACGCGGACGGCGACGGAAGACACTTGCTCCTGAAAGATTTTTTTGCACTGGGCCGCTTCGAGTTCCCGCAGTTGTGCTTCAAGACCGGCCATTTGATCGAGTGTTGAGGTTCTGGCGTAGCCGATGATCATTTTTCGCTCACTAGGATTTAAGATATTGTGATAGTGTGTCTATCATAATTCGAAAACGTATCTATTGGTAGGCTTTTAGGGTGGCAGCCGAATCTATCGCAAGGCCAATGCCTATTGATAGACGAGATTCGCCAAAGCTCTATTTTTCAGAGACGGGTATTGCCCAAGAGACTATTGAGAGGAACAGCGACAAAATGACTTCTCGGAATATTTCGTGCCATAACAACCAACAGCAAAGATACAAAACAGCATGGCACGACTGAACATATTAACCCGGGACGAAATCAACGCGCTTTATGCGATACCTACGCTGGATGATGAAGAACGGTCATTTCTGTTCGCCCCGATGCCGAGACATTGCCATACTCGATAGCCTCGAAAACAACACCGCCCGTAAAGTTGACTATATCTTGCAGCTTGGTTATTACCGGGCCGTCAATTATTTTTTCTTGTTCAGCTTCCAAAGGGTGAAGGCGGATATCATTTGCTGCAATAAAGCTAAAGCCTAAACTGAGCTAAAAATTGACTCATGCTAATTAACCTGATCAACAACATCGCATTCCTGATTGCTCTGGTGGCGACTGGGCAGATTCTCCTCAAGCAATTTCATAAGAATGGATTAAATCGCCAAATATCCCTTGGGCTCCTATTCGGCGGGGTGACCCTGCTGGGCATGCTCAACCCGGTGATTTTTGCTTCCGGGCTTATTTTTGATGGTCGATCGATTGTGCTGTCAGTGGCGGGCGTCGTCGGAGGTTCAATCACTGCATCGATAGCGGTGATTATGGCCGCTATTTATCGCTATCAGTTGGGCGGTGTCGGGGCGCCCGCCGGGATTCTGATCGTAGTTCTATCCGCCCTGTTGGGGGGGCTGGCAAGACAATGGTGGTTACAACGCGAAACACCGCCATCCATGCTGCACTATCTGGCCCTGGGTGTGATGGTGCAACTGATTCAGCTAGCCGCATTCACGCAGATTCCCGATCAAGCGGGCTTTCCCTTCATTGAACAAGCCTGGTGGGTACTCTTGCTATTCTATCCCCCGGCCACCATGCTTTTGTGCCTATTCTTTCGTGACCAGGAGAATCAACTGGAGGACCAGCAGGCATTACAAGCCGCGCAGGAAGCGACAATGCGTGAACGATCCATGCTACGCACGCTTATCGACACGCTTCCGGATCTGATCTGGCTGAAAGATATTAACGGCATCTACCTGGCGTGCAATCATCGATTTGAGCAATTTTTCGGCGCATGCGAGCGGGACATCGTTGGTAAGACGGACTACGACTTCGTTAACAAGGCGCTTGCTGATTTCTTCCGGGCCAACGATCTCCGCGCAATGGAAAAGAACGGCCGCTCGGTTAACGAGGAGGAAATCACGTTTGCCTCCGACGGACACAGAGAACTATTGAAAACCACCAAGATTCCGATGCGTGACGAAAAGGGCGAACTTATCGGCATTTTGGGGATTGGCAACGATGTCACCCAGCAAAATAAAGCTGAGCGCGCGCTGGAAAACGGCGAAAAGCAACTGCGCTTTGTGCTTGATGGTGCGGAACTCGGTTTCTGGGATTGGAACATCGCGTCTGATACGGTGTCGCGCAACGAGCGATGGGCCACCATGTTAGGCTATAGTCATGAGGACATCCAACAGACGACCCAGCAATGGACGGATTTTATCCATCCCGATGACCGTAACCGTGCTTGGGATTCTATAAATGCAGTTCTGGAGGGGCGTGCAAATGTCCATCGCCTTGAGTATCGGATGCTGCGTAAGGACGGCAGCATCATCTGGATTCTCGACCAAGCCAGCGTGATGCAGCGCGATGCAGCAGGCAAACCGCTTCGCATGTGTGGCACGCATTCCGATATTACCCCACGCAAGCAGAGTGAAGAAGTGCTCCGGAAGAGCGAAGTAAGGTTCCGTTCTCTGTATAACAACATGACCGAGGGGGTTGCGCTTCATCAAATTGTGCGCGATGAGTCAGGGCAACCGATTGACTATATCATCCTAGATGTTAATCCGGCATTTGAAGCACATACCGAATTGCGTATAAAAGACGTGCTCGGTAAAACTGCCACGCAAGTCTATGGCAGTGCACCCTATCTCGATCAATACGCGAAAGTCGCAACCTCAGGGCAGCCCTTGCAATTCGAGACTTATTTCTCACCTCTCGATAAGACTTTCTCTATTTCTACAGTCTCTACCATTCCGGATCAGTTTGCCACCATCTTCCGAAATATCAGCGAACGCGTCCGACTCGAAAAGGCTCTACGACAAGCCTCGGAACGGTTTCAGGCCATCATCGAGGCGTCACCTATCCCGATGGCGCTTAACGATGACGCATTGAATATCACCTATTTGAATGGCGCATTCATCCGCACGTTTGGCTATACGTTGAGCGACATTCCCTCTACAGCCGACTGGTGGCCTAAGGCCTATCCCGATCCCACTTATCGGGCACAGGTTCAACGGGACTGGCAAGAGCATATCGATGTCGTCTTGCAGCAGGGTGGTAAATTTGAGCCGCTGGAAGTGAAAGTTGTAACCAATTTGGGTGATACCCGTATTGCTTTGGTATCTGCCACTGCGTTACCGGAGGGACTCGATGCAATCCATCTGGTGACGCTAATCGATATTACTGACGTCAAACAATCTGAGAACGCTCTAAGAGTAAGCGAAGAGCGTTTTCGTAAACTCCACGAAAGCCTGAGTGATGCGTATGCTCAAGTAGACATGTCAGGCACGATTACAGATTGGAATCATGCCTTTCAGGAGATGCTCGGCTATTCGAACGAGGAAATGCTTTCTTTGACCTACCAGAAAATTACGCCTGATAAGTGGCATGTCTTTGAATCCAGGATTATTGAGGAACAAGTTATTATCAGTGGCGGATCGGAGGTCTATGAAAAAGAATACATCCGCAACGACGGAACGATCATTCCCGTGGAACTAAAGACTTACCTGCTTAAGGGAGCGAATGGCAATCCCGAGGCAATGTGGGCAATCATTCGGGATATTACAGATCGTAAAAAGATAGAAGAGAATCTTCGCATCGCTGCAGTTACTTTCCAGAGTCATGAGGGCATCATAATCACAGACGCCAATGCGCATATTATTCGCGTCAATAGAGCCTTCGAAGAAATCACGGGCTACGCCGAGGAAGAGGTCATTGGCCAAAATCCACGCATACTAAAGTCTGGTCAACAGGATACCGCCTTCTACCGAGGCCTGTGGGCAGATCTGTCCAAGAACAGTCGATGGTCTGGCGAGATATGGGACAGCCGCAAAAATGGTGAGATCTACCCCATATTTGTAACAATCTCGGCAATAAGGGACGATAATGGCAACATGTTGAATTATGTCAGCGTGTTTACCGACATTAGCCTTCGCAAACAGACTGAAGCGGAAATCCATCAACTCGCCTTCTTCGACCCCCTGACCTGCCTCCCCAATCGCCGTCTATTCCTGGACCGCTTGCGGCAGGCATTGGCGTCCAGCCAACGTAGCGAACGTCACGGGGCATTGCTGATGCTTGATTTAGATCACTTCAAGAAGATCAACGACAGCTTGGGACATGCCGTCGGCGATCAACTGTTGACTGAAGTGGGGCTGCGTCTGAGAGGTGTGGTACGGGAAGGCGATACTGTGGCCCGCTTGGGCGGCGACGAGTTTATTGTCGTTCTTGAGGGATTAGACAACCTGCCGGCGGAGGCTGCCAGCCAAGCCGAGCATTTAGCGAAAAAGATCTTAGCAACGCTGGCACGGCCATATCGACTGGGTCTGCGGGAATACCATAGCTCGGCGAGCATCGGTATCAGCCTATACCTCGGTCATGCCGAGACAGAGAATAATTTGGTCAAACATGCTGATGTGGCGTTATACGAGGCCAAGGCGGCCGGTCGTAACACCATTCGCTTTTATGATCCAAAAACCCAGGTGATATTGGATAATCGCAATGCACTTGAGGCAGATTTACGCCTTGCTCTTGGCAATCAGGAACTTGAGCTCCACTACCAGATGCAAGTTAACAGTCAACGGCACTGTTTGGGTGCGGAAGTGCTGCTGCGTTGGCAGCATCCCACCAGGGGATTTGTGTATCCAGATCAATTCATAGCGCTGGCTGAGGAAACAGGCTTGATTGTCCCCATTGGCTTATGGGTGTTGGAGAGTGCTTGCGCGCAATTGGTTGCTTGGCAGGGGGATCCTCTGACCCGTGACCTGACTTTGGCGGTGAACGTCAGCGTGCGTCAGTTTAGTCAACCTGACTTCGTCGTCCAGGTCCAACAAGTATTACAGGAAAGTGGGGTCAATCCAGCCCGAGTCAAGTTGGAATTGACCGAAAGCATCGTGCTCGATAATGTCGAAGACGCGATCGAAAAAATGCAGCTTTTGCAAGCGTTGGGCGTAGCGTTTTCACTCGATGACTTTGGCACCGGGCAATCGTCGTTATCCTACCTGAGGCGATTGCCACTAGCGCAGATCAAGATCGATAAATCCTTTGTGCGCGACATCGTCACGGACCCAAACGATGCTGCCATCGTCAACACCATTATTGCCATGAGCCAAACCCTGGGCCTGCAGGTCATTGCGGAAGGCGTGGAGACGGAGGCGCAGCTAGACTTCCTGAACAGTCACGGCTGTAATGCGTTCCAGGGTTACCTGTTTGGCAAGCCGATAGCGGTTGACCAGCTTGAGATTGTCTTAATGAATTGGTCCGCGCAATAAGATCAATAAAGGGTTATTTGCATCGTTACAGTGTCCAGAATGCTGTGCGAATTCGTGCATGAAATGTTGTTTAAGAAGCCGGCTCCAAAGGGAATGGCTCTATGCGTTAACGCACTTAGTGATAAATGAGCGCTGCATTGGCAGATTTGCTCGTAGGGTGCGGAAATTTTCATTATTAGTGGTGCATATTACACTCCAAACCAGCCACCCGTTCCAACCCAAAGTCGGCCATCGATTCTAATAAGACTGCGATAGTAAAGAGCTAGGTTATTAAGTCGATATACAAAAATGTACTATGTTTTAAACATCCTCAACCCAAGGGAAACTAGAGACCATTCAAAATGATGCCTATTAACACTCCATAAATCGCCATGCCCAGTACGACACTCTCAAAACCACGAGTTCTTATCATTGATGATATTCCCAACAATGTTGAAGTCTTGGGAGATGCACTAGCGACAGACAATCTGGTTCAATTTGCGACATCAGGGTTGGAAGGCTTGGCGTTGGCGGAATCCTATCTTCCCGATCTCATATTTTTAGACGTGATGATGCCGGGAATGGACGGGTTTGAGGTTTGCAGACGACTAAAATCCAACAATGTCACTCGCCACATCCCGGTTATTTTCGTGACCGCCAAGGATTCGGACGATGATGAGGGAGTTGGGCTAACACTAGGGGCCGTTGATTACATCAAAAAGCCTTTTAACCCAGCGCTGGTCCGGATGCGGGCGAAGAATCATATCGAATTTAAGCGTCGCGCGGACTTGCTCGAGTCCTTCGCGATGATAGATGCGCTAACACATCTATCAAACCGCCGCCGTTTTGACGAACAACTCAAACTCGAATGGAAGCGCAGCCAACGCGAGCGCATACCGCTTTCCGTGCTTATCATGGATATCGACTACTTTAAGCAATTCAATGATCACTATGGGCATGGCGGCGGCGATACCTGCTTGCAAAAAGTGGCTCGCGCGATGAGAAGTGCGTTAAACCGTCCTGCTGATTTACTTGCGCGATACGGCGGTGAAGAATTTATTGCAATCCTGCCCCAAACTGATCAATTGGGCGCCATAGCGACGGGTGAAAGGATGCGCGTTTCCGTTGAATTGTTAAAAATTCCGCATCAACATTCTCTGGTCGCCCCCATAGTGACGATCTCTGTGGGAGTTGCCACACACACGCCAAAAGGAGAAATGACGGATGCCTCGGCATTGTTGCAAGCGGCCGACCAGCAGCTCTATCAGGCAAAATCCAATGGTCGAAATTGTGTGGCGTCGTAATAATTAAATCCGGACCACGACTCAAACAGTTATTGATTACACTAGCCACTTGGCCAGCTCTGCGTGGAATGGATCGGGTAAAACGGGTTTGGCTAAAAACGCATTCATGCCGGCTTCAAAGCAGCGCGCTCGGTCTTCATCAAACGCATTGGCCGATATCGCCAGGATGGGGGTTAGCGCTTTCTCCGGAAGCTGTCGGATGGCTCTGGTAGCATCTAAACCGTTCATGATCGGCATCTGGACATCCATCAAGATCAGAGCATATGGATGTCTTTGGGCTTTGGAAACGGCTTCGGCACCATCACCGGCTGTATCAAATGGCAGTTCGGCATCATCCAGGTACATGCCAAAAATACTTCGATTGATGGAATCATCGTCCACCAACAAAACACGGGGCTTGGGCATTAAGCTCCGCAGCATTTGCACTGCCGGTAGACTCAGGAAATGATCGACGGGTGGTGTGCCTAACTTCAGCGTTAACGCTACCCAAAACGTACTGCCTTTACCCTCTTCGGAAGCCACACCCATTGTGCCACCGATCATTTCAATCAACTTGCGATTGATCGACAGTCCAAGCCCGACGCCGCCATATTGCCGGGTAAGACCGGTATCGGCTTGCTCGAAGGGGGTGAATATCTGCTCCAATTTAGCCGGCTCGATCCCAATACCTGTGTCCTGAACCAAAATTCGAATATCAACCGCCTGTTCAGACCGACTGACGAGCTTGGCCTCTATGGTGACTGACCCTTCGCGGGTAAATTTAATCGCATTGGCGATCAAATTGCGCAATACCTGTTCCAGTTTGAGCGGATCACCGATCAGATGTCGCGGAATGTTGGGATCAATCCGGCTCGAATACCTGAGATTTTTTGCCATCGCTTGATCTTCAGTACTATCATTGACATGCCGAAAAATATCCGCCAGATCAAAATCATCGCTTACCTTAGTCATTCCCCCTGATTCGATTTGCGTAAACTCCAGAATCTCGTTGATCGTATCGGACAGAAGATTGGCGGCCTTGCGAATGCTTGAAAGTTGGTTAACGGCGGCAGGATCTGTGATTTTTTGCAGTAATAAATGACTAAAACCAATGATGGCCGACATCGGGGTACGCAGCTCGTGACTCATCGCATTCAGAAACAGCGTTTTAGCTTTGCTGGCAGCTTCCGCTTGTTTAGCACGCTCTTCGAGTGCGCTATTCAGAGATTGAACTTGCTGGGTACGCTCCTGAACTCTGCTTTCAAGTAGCGTATTGAGTTGTTGAACATCGCGTTCGCGTTGGCGTAAGCTTAAGTGGGTATGAACACGGGCTCGGACTATTTCCGGAATGATAGGTTTGGAAATAAAATCCACCGCACCCACGCTCAACGCTTTCAGTTCATTCTCGATATCGTTATGGGAGGTAACAAAAATAACCGGGATTCTGGCGTTTTCCGGATTGCGGCTTAATTCGGCAAATACCGCATAGCCGTCCATCTCCGGCATCATCACGTCCAACAAGATTAAATCCGGCGCTTTTCTCTTAATTAGATCCAGCCCCTCCGGTCCCGAAGTCGCGAACTGAATGGCATACTCGGCGGATAATATTTCGCCGACCGCTTCGACGTTGTCGAGGATGTCGTCAATAATAAGAATGAGTGGTCGGGATTTAGCGGCAAATTCGCTCATGTGTCATCCTAATGGCTAAGGTTTAGTCCAGCTGGCGCTTAAACGCGTCCAATGCCGATAGCGCATCTTTAAAACGCATTTTTCTAACGAGATCGCTGACCGCAAAGAATGCGGTGGCTAGCGATGTGTTGTCTAACAGCGTATCTATCCGCTCCGCCACTTTCTTGGCGTCCAACATGTTTTCGCTGAGAAATCGCTCCAACGCCAGCAATAAAGGCTGAATTGCCGCCTGGTCTATTTTGACGAGCTTCGGTTGAACAATTGTAGATTCGGAATTCATATCCAACAGTGGCGCTGATTGATGCGCCCTGGGTTTTATCCACTTCAGCAAGCTCTTGGTCAACAGCTCAATATTAAAGGGCTTGGGCACATGGTCATTCATACCCGCTTCCAGGCAGGCTTGTTTGGCATCCGCCATCACCGATGCGGAGATAGCGATGATCGGTAGCTGCTGACCCTCCGGCAGTGCGCGAATCTGCCGAGTTGCTTCATAGCCGTCCATGATGGGCATCTGTACATCCATCAACACCGCATCAAAGGTTTTTCTGCTCACCCAATGGACCGCTTCCAGGCCATTTACCGCCAATGTCACGTTAAGTTGAATTTTTTCCAAAAACATCTGCGCAACCAGCTGATTGGTAGGGCTGTCTTCCACCAACAGAATTTCCGCCCCCCGGATGGTGCCGATCAGTGAGCTTGATTCCAACGTTCGGCTATCGGCCAAGCTATTGGCTTCGACTGTAGCAGCAAGCTGAGGACTAGCGGATTCGAAGCGGGCAGTAAAGGTGAAGGTGCTACCTTGGCCTTCGATACTACTGACGCCAATTTCTCCACCCATCAGTTCCACCAGGCGCCTGGAAATAGACAAGCCCAGACCAGTCCCGCCAAAACGGCGACTAATCGTCGTATCGGCCTGAGTAAACGGCGTAAATAATTGTGCCAGCTGTTCGTGTCGAATACCAATGCCGGTATCGCTAATGCTAAAGCGCAGGATTGCGACATTTGGACTTGCGTCGGGCAAGGGCAATGATTCCACCTTGAGGCTAATGCTGCCTTGTTCGGTGAACTTGATGGCATTGCCGAGCAAATTGTTCAGCACTTGCTCCAAGCGCATGCTGTCACCAATCAAGACTGATGGCAGGTCGGTCGCTAATTCGGCCGTAAACGTGAGGCTTTTTTCCTCCAGCCTGAGCGAGAACAAGAGTGTCGTGTTGTGGATGACGTCCTCTAGTCGAAATGGCGCTTTTTCAAAATGTAAATGGCCCGCTTCGATTTTGGAATAATCCAGAATGTCATTGATTAAACTTAGAAGAGATTTGCTGGCGGCTTGCACCTTACCGAGATAATCGCGTTGCTGCCGCGTCAGTTCGGTATCCAGCACTAACGAAGACAAGCCGATAATGGCATTCATTGGCGTACGGATTTCGTGACTCATATTGGCCAAGAAACTGCTTTTGGCCTGATTGGCTGCTTCCGCGGCTTGCCGGGCTTCGTGCAGGATGTCCTGTTGTTTGATCTCCTCGGAAATATCACGATTGATACCAATTAATCTAGTCTGCTTACCGTCGAAGTCGTATTCAAAGATGGAATCAGGCTTGATATAGCGAATCCGGCCATCAGGTAATACGATTCGAAATACACTTGCAAAGCTGGTTTCGTTAGAAACGGCTACTTTAAGCGCCGCTTCGGTTTCGAGTAAATCATCGGGATGTATGCGAGACCGCCATAGTTCATAACAGATAGCGCTACCGTCGTTGTCTATTCCGTAAAGCTCGTGCATACGATCATCCCACTCAATTTGACCGCTGCTGATATTCCAGGTCCAGACTCCTATCCCTGAGGCTTTGGTAGCCAACTGGAGATATTGCATCGCCTCACGGATTTGCAGCTCCGCTTGCTTGAGCGAGGTAATGTCCTGGACAATACCGATACCGCCAATCAAATTATTCGACGCATCGAAAGTCAATTCGGCCATCCCCTTGATCCACTTTAGTTGACCTTGGACTTCAATACGAAAAACCACTTCGAAAGGAACTCCCTGACAGGCCGCGTGCCACGCGCTTTCCACCACGGCTCGATCGTCGGGGTGGATGGGGGTAAACCAGTCGGCGTAAGCCACTAAACCTTCACCCTTAAAATTAAAAATCCTGCGAGTTTCATCGGAGACCGCAAAATAGTCTGTTGATCCAGCCAATTTCCAGCTGCCGACTTTAGCGACCTTTTGTGCTCGTGCGAGATTTTCCTGGCTTTCTCGAAGCGCCTGTTCGGCCTGCTTACGTTGGGAGATATCGTTTAACACGGCAATGACATACGGTACGCCCTCCAGCATGATCGGACCCAGGCCAATCTCAACCGGAATTTCGACGCCATCGTTTGCCAGCACCGAGACTTCCCGGTTCACGGACATCTGCCGATGTTGCGGGCTTTGGGCATAATCGGCGCGATGCTGCGCATGATTATGACGCTTAACCGAAGGAATCAAATCATCGACTGAGCAACCCAGCAAGGCTTCCGGTGCGCAACGAATCAATTCGCCGGCTTTCTTGTTGGCTTCTTGAATAATACCTTGTTTATCAACCAGTAGCACCGCGATCGGATGACTGGCCAAAATTTGTTTGGCTCGACTTTCACTCATCCGCAGCGCTTCAGTGCGCTCCGCCACCTTCCGTTCCAAACCGGCGTTCAATTCACGCATCGCGGTTTCCAGCGCATGCCGTTCCGAGATGTCGATGACCACACTATGGGTGCACATGAATTTGCCTTCCGCATCGCGCTGAATACGGCAGGCAACGATTACATCGATCAACTGGCCATCTCGTCGATACAGTTGAATTTCGCCATCGATGTTATGGATGGTTTTAAATTGATCATCCGTCGGGGTAAATCCTTCTCGCAATGCTTTGTGCCAGTAGTCGACAAAGTCCAAACCGAGCATTTGTTCCGGCGAGTCGAAGCCCAGTAAATCCGCCATTTTTTGGTTGCAATCTAGCCAACGTCCGTCGATATCCAGGGATTGGTAAGCAACGGGCAAATGTTCAAACAGCTTGCGAAAGCGTTGCTCGCTGTCGCGAAGCAAACTATCGGTTTGCTTGCGCTGGGTAACATCAACACATAGGCCGGCAAACCGTAGTGGCTCGCCGCCTGCGTTGTAACTGGCGTTGCCATAGGTGTCGATCCAGCGAATCGATGCGTCGGGCAGCACAATGCGATACGTCGTGACTAAGGGGTGGTGATCCCGGATGGCTAGGGTAATTTTATCTTCAACCTCTTCCCTATCATCGGGATGCAATACCGAATGCCACGTGTCAAAGCTGGCCGAGGCGGTTTCCGGAGATAAGCCGAACAGTATAAAAAGCGCGTCCGACCATTCCAGTTCGCCACTTTTTATATCCCAACTCCAGGCACCGGCAGTAGCGGATCGCTCGGCTAAGTGGAGAAGGTCCAGGGTTTGTTGCAGGCGTTTTTCTTGCTGTTTACGCTCGGTAATGTCCAATACCATGGCCGAGAAAGTGACTGGAAGCCCTGACTCATCGCGGATTGCCGAAACGGTATTCAAAGCCCAAGAAATTTCGCCATCGGCACGCACATAGCGTTTTTCGATGACAAAGCTTTTGCCGCTGGCCGCCATATGCGCAAACTGGTCCGCGTTATGCTCCCTATCGTCCGGATGCGTAATCGACAACACTTCCCTGCCGAGTAATTGCTCCCGCGTATGGCCGGTAATTGTGCAGTAGCGATCATTGACGAACGTGAGCCTACCGGCAAGATCTGCTTCGGCGATACCGACAATATCCTGATCAACCAAGGCAGCGTAGCGCTGTTCGCTATGAAATTTGGCGGCGATGGCTTGCGCTTCGGCGAGCTGTTTTTCTGTTTCCAGACGTTGGGTGATGTCTTTGATCAAGCACAAATGTCTTGGGCTTTCCCCATTGCTTACTTTGACAGGGGCAATCGTCATGCTGATCCAGACAATTGACTGATCGGGACGGATATAGCGTTTGTTCATCTGAAATCCGTCAATTTCTCCGGCGTTCAGGCGTGTCATATTGTCCAGGTCCGCTTGAATATCGTCTGGATGCGTGATTTGCATCCAATCAATGTCCGTGAGTTGTTCCAACGGCCTGCCGACGATGTCCGCATAGGTTTGGTTGACTTCATACAGATGTCCGGTATGAGAATCGATCAAGGCAGTTCCCAATGGAGACTGTTGAAACATAGCTTTGAAACGGGCTTCGGCAACATGCGTTTTTGCTAAAGCATGTTGCAAATTGCGCTGGGTTTCCAACAATGTGCTGGTGTTACGTTCTAATTGGTGGTGAACCAATGCCATCAAACAGCCGACGATGCAAAACACCGCAACGGCTGCAATATGTATCGATTTACTGAAAGCGAAACTATGTGTAGGTTCGATGAAAAACCAGTTTATCAACAACGCCGAAATGAGAGTCGCCAGCACGCCGCCAACTAAGCCGCCCAATCTGCCGCTAAAAAAAACCGCCGGATAGAATAATAAAAAAACGAATGGCTGGATGACATCCCAGAATAGGATCTGCAGAAAGCAGGCCGCAAACGGCAACAGAATCGAGAGGAATAGTTTTAGCCGCCTTGAGACATTTGGCAATGTGATCATAAGAATACTTCCTGACAGAAGACAGAGACCCGCTACAAACTATCAGTTAGCAACGCCTGGTTGGATGAGTTTAATCGATAGGCTGATTTTTTCAGCGATTCATGTTGGAGAACAGCATTCGCCGAGTGACCGAAATTGGCTAGTCGGCACCAGTGGTGGGTTTCAATTGGAATGCCTGGCCATATTTAAATTGGAATACGCAGACGTAATTGGCTATTTTTGCCGAACCCTCGAAAAGGTAAAAAATTAGCAATATCTAATAGGCTGGCATACAGGCGTATAACCACTGCGATGGCAGGCCAATACCTGACCTTCTGAGGGTGTCCTGAATTTTGTGTAAACGGGATTTAATTACCGATTGGGCATCCGGTCTTCAAACTGAATGCTAAACCGATTCAACGCGGCTTTCCAGTCATGCAATGGCATGGTCCATTTTTTACTGATATTCATCAGGGCCAAATAGAACAATTTCGACAAGGCTTCATCACTGGGAAATGAACCGCGATTCTTGGTGATTTTCCGCAAACTCATGTTGACCGACTCAATGGCATTGGTGGTGTAAATGATGCGGCGTATCTCCGGCGGATAGTCGAAAAAGGGGATGATCCGATCCCAATGACGTCGCCAAATTTGGGCAATGGGAGGGTAGGCCTCGTTCCACTGCACCTCGAACTCAGCCAGCTTCTGCTCCGCCTTGGCGACGGTGGCTGACTGGTAAATCTGCTTGAGATCGGCGGCGATCTGTTTGCGCATTTTCCAGCCGACATAGTTGAGGCTGTTGCGGACCAAATGCACGATGCACAGTTGAACGGCTGTGTGTGGATAGACGGTTTCAATCGCTTCGGGAAAGCCTTTCAAGCCATCGACACAGGCGATGAAGATGTCTTGGACGCCGCGATTTTTCAGGTCTGTCACCACCTGTAACCAGAACTTGGCACCTTCGGTTTGGGCAATCCATAAGCCCAGCACTTCCTTTTCCCCGCTTAGGTTAATTCCAATCGCCAGATAAACGGCCTTGACCCGCACCGCACCGGTATCGCGCACTTTGACGTGGATGCAATCGAGATAAACGATGGGGTAAACCGGGTCGAGCGGTCGCGTTTGCCAGGCTTTCACTTCCTCAATCACGGCGTCCGTCACTGAGGAAATCAAGCTAGACGACACTTCAGTGCCATACAGCTCTTCCAGATGGCTCTGGATTTCCCTGACCGTCAGCCCTCGGGCATAAAGCGAAATAATCTTGTCGTCAAAGCCCGTCCAACGGGATTGGTGTTTGCCAATGATTTGCGGCTCGAACTGACCATGACGATCACGTGGAATCTCAATCGGCAATGCGCCAAAATCACCTTTCAGCGTTTTACGGCTTTTGCCGTTGCGCGTATTCCCCGTAGCATTACTGACAGACTCATGCTTGCCATGCCCCAGATGTTCGGTCATTTCAGCTTCTAAAGCCCGCTCCACCAGCGCCTTGGTGAGTTGTTTCAGCAGGCCATTTTCGCCCAGCAGGTCTTCCGGTTTTTGATAGCCGGACAATAAGGTATCGATTAGGTCGGTTGGGATCGATTTGGGTAAGGTCATAGTTACTCCTCAAAGTAAGGGCAGTTTCCTGCCTAATGACCGTTTACACAAAAATTCTTACACCCTTGACCTTCTTGCTAGGTGGCGACAAACCGCGACGAATAAGCCTTATACGGTGAAGCCACAACAGCACAACACCAAGCCCCACGAAATTGAGCGCGCTCTGGCAAACGACCGTAAGCAACCATCCGTTCCACATTTAAAAAATATACGTCCTGCGGCATCCTGTGATTTTTTGACCAGGAGAAGTAATGGCGATCACATCGAAATGGCGTCATCATATTGAAGCGTGGCAATGCAGTGGTCTATCGCAAGCCGAGTATTGCGCTGAGCAGCAGATTAACGTCCGCACGTTCACGGCGCGGCTGAGCGACTATCGAAAATTATCGGCGACAGCATCGTCTTCACTGATAAAGGCTGCCGCTTCCGGATGGAGTCAGGGGCCTTTCGCACGGCCTTCGAACATGACGTCGCCGTCGGGCGGCACATTCCGCCCAGCAGCAGCCAGGTGGAAGTGACGGAACGCTTTTTCCGCAGTTTGAAGCATGAACAGCTCAACTAGGAGAAATTCAAAACCCAAGCGGCGGGAAAATTAAGCGTGATCGACTATTTGGCTTTTTACAATGGCCGCCGATCACACTCAACATTGGGCTATCAGTCCCCGATCGAATTTGAGCGGGAATTTACGAAAGACGCTGCCTAAACAGGTGTCCGTTTTTTGTTGACCATTACAGTTTGACGTTAATGGGGCTGGTGTGAATGGCATAAAAGATCGGCATTGGCTTCGGCGCTGTGCGCCATTTTTTCTAAATTGGCCAACACTTGAAGACTAGCATCTTCCATTCTTCCTACATCATTAAGCATGGCGTGAGTTTCGTTATTTGCATAAGCCTTTAACGCACTGACGGCCGACTGATGAACAATCTTATGGGGTTGCTCTATATCCCGATAGCCCGGTAGTTGAGAGAAGCAGGCCTGGCCTTCGCCGTTGTAATACCACTTACCCAGCCGACATTGGGTATGTTCAGCAAAATCATGAACCGTTTTCTGTGACAAGTGAAACAGCACTTTGTAAACTTCAAATTTGAAAATGAGATGGTCAATTTTTGCTAACTCACAAAAGCTTCGCAGTGCTGATGCTGCCACCACTTTTTCCATGTTAGATGAAAACTCTAATAACTCGCGCATGGTTTTGGTCGCACGTTGCCCATCCTCGCTGTAGTTTAGAGCTTGCTCAGCGAGATTGGTCATTTTATTACGAGTATTGCTGCTACTATCGCGAATCGATTCGGCCAGATCGGCAATTTTTTGGGTTGCGTCTGCCGTTCTTTTCGCCAATGTTCTCACTTCATCGGCGACTACGGCAAAGCCTCGACCTAAGTCGCCAGCACGCGCCGATTCAATGGACGCATTTAAAGCCAATAGATTAGTTTGATCGGCGATGTCATTAATAAGTTTGACGACACCGATAATTTCTCGAGAGCTTTGATCTAACGATCCAGCTTGATGCGCAGCTTGATTAGAAGTATCAGCCAAGTGGCCCAGATTCTTCGAAATCCGTTCGATGGCATTGCTGCTGGTCAGAGAGATGCCTTGCGCCTCAACAGCAGAATCCTTTTCTTCGCGTAGGCGATTGGCTAGCGACTGTAAACTGCTTTGGGTATTGACCAGAGATTGGCCGAAATTTTGTAAGTGGCCGATCGTTCCCTGTAAATGCTGCTGCTGAATTTCCAGTAAAGCGTTGGCAATTCCAGCATCAGCTAGTGCTTGCCGTAAACTGGCGCTTTCGTGCTCTTGTTGTTGAATCCGAAGATTGGCGTTCAAGAGTTCTTGCCTCGCCTCTTCCAATTGTTGCTTGTACTTGAATATCGAAAACATCTTTTGCCTTTTTTAGCTGTTATGGTAAGTATTTTACAGCAGAGCTATTACTTTCTGAGGCTACCCGAAGATTAATTAGATGAAGGCTAGACTTTTACACTTTAGTGCACCCAACAATATTGACATCCGCATAACGGATAATAATTATGTCACCCTGGTCTGAGTGGAATCGGAACTGGTTGCTGGAATACGCAAAATAGGGGGACGGTAAGGATTCCTTCGTAAATGAGTAACAGGAAGGACAAGAAAAGCAAAATCAAAGCATTGAACCTTGTTTTGATTTTCGCAATGAGTTTTCTTGTGCTATTTCCCGATCAAACGAGTGATTTTTTGACCGCAAGATAAACGCTCGTTTTTCTTGCGGTTGGCATTGCCAAGCCATTAATACCAAGGGTTACAGGGCGACTTTACGCATTTACGAAGAAATCCTTACGGTCGGCCAATAACGCGGAAGCGTCGACAGCCGCCACTCGGCAAGCTTGGGGATCGCAGCATCCAAACCAGTAGGACAGCGCCCGGTCGCAATCAGAAAGCGGAGAAACGCACGCGTGGCCTTTACCCGAATTTTTGCTGTTGCAAGACTACTGCGCTCTGCATACGTCAGGATGAAATTGCGTAACTGATCGGCATTAAACTGCTCAGGGACTTTACCCAAGTGAGTCAGCAAGTCGATCAAATGAGGTCGGTAGTTGGTCAGCGTCGATGGACGAACCCCTCGTTGAATCAGCATCCAGTGTTCAAAAGCATTTAGAAGTTCTGGCTGAGTGGCGACCGGTGGAGCTTCGGATGGCGCCACTAGCCGTTTTGCTTGAAGAAACTCAAGAAATATCTGTGCACCCAGCCAGACTATTGAAAACTGCCCGCCCGAGAGGTAGAGCCGGCTGTGATCTAAAAGGTAGTGGCGGAAGTCATTCAACGCTCTGGGGGATAATAACTGCAAGCTAATGCCATTTGTGTCTGCCCAGGTACCGAGTTGAGACGCCCCTTGAAGCCGATTGCGTATGGTTTCCTGTCGATAACCACGCTCCGCTAGCCAATCGGTGAACTCATCAAGATATGGTCCAGCAGGCCCTGCAAAGTAAGCTGTACAAGTTTTTTGACGTTTGAAATAGGTGGTAAGCATAGCGCCCTCCTTCGAATGGTGTTACAAAGGACGGCAGTAAGAATATGCAGAGACAAACAGAAAAAACGCTGCGACAAGTGACTGTTTTTACTGCGGTTACTGCCGTCTGAGGGCATCATACTCCGCATATTCCTTGACTCTGCATATCCTCGAATATGCCGTGCACAGCATATTCGAGGGGATGGGCAAAAATAGCCCATTAACATTTCGGAATTGGCTCGGGAATTCAAAACCACTCGGCAAACCATTATGCGTATCCGGGAAGCGGCTTTGAAATCACCGCAATCTGAAAATACGGTCCACTCGCCTGGGGAGTAAGTAATGAATCATGTGTATTTGGAACGGCATGATGACAAAGACAACCTGCATCGTTTTTATCAGATATTTGTGGCACCCGGTCTATTTGACGATTAGTCGCTGATCAATGAGTGGGGCGGGGTGGTTCTCCGGGTACGGTGAAGAAGAAATGGTTCGATACCTGTTATAACCTGCAATCATCCAAATCGACTCAGCAATATTGGTCGCGCGTTCTGACAAAGCAGCTTAAACTACACGCTTGACTGATTCACCTTCACAGGAGTCTCTAGATGTCTCTGCCCATGTATCGCTTGCTTAATAGCACATTTCGAATGTCTAGATTCTCCGCTTTTATAATCGGAGCTACTAGTTAACTTTGAACAGATGCCAGACAAGGAAATCCATTGCAATTTCGATTAATCCCTGCATTTCTTGTCTTTCTGGGCTCTTACTTTCCGCTGGCCATCATTCTTGGTTTGCAGGACATAAAGCAAGAGTTTTGGGAAAAAGAGCTTTGCCATAGCTGGCGTAACTGCGTTCTTCCCTCTAGCAATCACCCTTATTTGTCGTTATCGACTATTGCAGTAACACTGCTATGCCTTGCTCTTACGATCATGATATTGCGCCGTTTACGGTACAAGTATCCGCTTACCGTCATTGAATCCAAGCCTATTCCAAGTGAGCTTATAAGCTATAGCTTTCCTTACATTGTTTCCTTCATGGGTGTCGATTATGGATCGGCAGGAAAGATTGCAGGATTGGCGGTTTTTTTGATTTGGCTTTTTCTGATTACTTATCGGGCGGGCCAAATCATAATGAATCCTATCCTTTTGGTCATGGGGTGGAATTTATATGAAGCCAAAGTTTCGATTAATCATCACGAAAGGATAATAAAGCTGTTAAGCACGGAGTCTCCGACTCCAGGCACATATTTTTGTCAAGAGGTTCAGGGGAGTTACATAAGTATGGGGAAAAGAAAGGAATGACTGATTTTTTAGATTGGAAGCAGTTCGATTACGACAACTCGACCGTTCAGCTTTGGGTTTTTAAGAAAAGCTCGACAGCAGTGAAGTTTCGGGCTTGGCACGTAAGAACCGACGAGCAGGTTGAAGACCTTTTTCGTAGCGCGATTAAATCGGCAACTTCGAGAATTTCTGAAACCGTGACTTACACCCACTTATCGCAAAATAACGAAAACAGTTGCTTGACGCATGCACTAGAAGAAAGCGATGGATTAATCGCGTTACTGCAAGTTGTAGATGTTCCCGAAGCCGAAAACACCGACGCGGCACTTAAGCAACTGAAAGGAGCAGTTGGCTATTTGGTCAAATTCCAGAATGGTGATGATACAGTTTACGCCATTAGAAAAACTGCTCCGACATGGCGACCCCGTGTTCGCAACACGATGATTAACGCCATTTTTGTAAACGGCGAGCTGTCTATTGTACCCGAGGAAACTTTTACTTTCGATTCGTATTTTGACTTTTACTGTTTAAACGAGACGATTTTTGTAGCCTCAAAAAAAGCATATGAAAGCACCGTTTCAGATAAGGCTGTGTACAAAAAGAGCTTTGACGATCTAACTGTGGATCCACAATTTCTTTCACTGTTCAGCGACATTGAGCCCCTGAAACAATTTGTGGGTCAAAATGCGATACAACTCAGGAGAATGACGGTTATCCAACAAAAGGCACTGTATACTCGTCCAGATTTCCCTGAAAGCCTAAGGAGAGTAAACACAGGACGCAATTGGGGCATCAATTTCGATGGAAATGGAAAAATTGTTGTTTGCAATCAAACGGCAAGGGTTCTTATGCAAGTGCTGTTAGATCACCGTTTGTTAAGCGAAGTAACCGAAACCATTTATGATGTTCCTGATGCGGAAATTGTGTAGCCAGCATAGATGCATTAGGATCATAGAATGCGCTATCGCGTACCTTTTATGGTACTTGTAATATCAGAATTTAATTATCAGCAAAAAGAGAAAGAAAAATGCCACTTATAAATAAATCTGAACTCAATTACAGATATAGCTGGACTGCTATTCCTGGTGACAACCCTAAAGTTACTGGTGAACCTGACAGTACACGATTTAGCCGTAATGAGGGATACGAAGTACTTTATTTAATTAATAAACTTGCCGAAATATGGGACTTTAAAAAATTGGCTTCTGCACACAAAATCGAAAAAATGATTAAAAACGAACTTCCTTCTGATATTCAAACACAAAAAGGTGTTAAAGATTGGATCAAGGCAAATTGGTAAACAAGAATGGAACTGTGCATCACTGAAATTGTTGATGATGGATATTCTATCGATAAAGAGGTGGTATGGCTGAAATGCCGAACCTCTTCAAATAATATGGTCGCATTCTGGGGCGAGCTAGGCGGACCGAATCGAAACATAGGGTCGTTAAGGCATCAACAACTGCCAGTTTATTTGGAAATCTCGGCTCCGGAGGACTGTATTCCTACGCCATGGGAGAAGTCTGAATTTAATCTATCCCTGAGTGTCCCATCAAATGTCGGGATTTATATCGACCCCGAGCGCTAAACGCCCAGCCCGCGTGAGATGTCTGAATTTTAATTACATTTCATGAACCACTGGCTGGATGCATCGCAACGTAACCTCGTTCCGCTGAGTAAGTCTACGTCGTTTACTGAGGCGTTACGGGAGTGGCTCTTTACCGGAAACGTGTTTGACTACGATGACGAAGACATCGAGTGCGAGCTTTGCGAGCATCCCGATCTTTCACACCACTTCGAGATTCGTAATACTTTGAACGACAATCGTCTGCTTGTCGGTTCGAGCTGCATTCTCAAGTTTTCGGAAATCAATATTCACGACGCTCTTGGGCAAGAAGTTACGGACCCTGACGAACGTAAGTTCTATTTGGAGGATGCGCTTCGAAAAAAGTTGACGGAAATCATGCTTGAACCGCTGCGAGAGCTTTGGCTCAAGGATAAGGAGTACCGCGGGAATATTGAGTCGAAGGCAAGGTACCTGAAGGCCGGAAGCGGTATTTCGCCGCGAGAACTCCTGTTTCTCTTTCGGCGCATGGAGTTCTATAACATTCCTTACACAGCCAAGCGGTATAAAGTCTCCTTGCGTTCTTATTCTGAGCAAAGAGAGCTTCATCAAATGTCGCAGGAGGATCTGCATAAGATCAAACCAGCGTTATCGGCTACCCAAGTAAAGAAGTATGCGCATATCTTAGGGGCGTAGAACGCGTTGAGCGAAAGCGATAAGCATTAAACGAGAAAGATGCGATTCGTACCACATCTTATCCTTCGAAACACACCTAGTTGACAAAATCGCGATTTTGCACAATCATTAGGTTGACAAAATTGGAAATTTGCACAAAAGGTGCCCGATGAAACTTCCTATACACTATAAACCCGACTTAACCAACGAACGCCTTAATATCATTGCCGGCATTCTGTTAGAGGAATACAACAAAACGCTGGACGATCTTAATTCCGACTATGATGGTCCTTATACCTGGGGCTGCACTGCATTTGGCCGTCAGAGGAAGAGACTTATCGATTTAGTTATATCGCAGAAATATACTTGGTTGGAGCTTTCAAACAGCGCAAACGATCTGGTTTTTAAGATCGGCTCTGTTCCGTGCCGCTTTAGCACTGATAATCCTAATAATCCCAAAAAGAACGCAACGCTGATTCCTAACCGTTATCAACAATCGATGATTGATGAAACGGCAAACGACGAGCCGTGCCGGTTCTGTTTTATTTTAGACAAAGGTTATAACGACGACCAGGAACCCAGAGTGGTCTTTTTGGGTTTCGATGCGGCCGATGTCATTAAATGTGAATGGAAATCTGATATTGTCACTACGTTGCATAGCGTTGCTCCGGTTGTTACGCCGAATGCGGTTGAAATCGGTAAGCCTGCCGTTACGCCTAAACGTCCATCGACCGATGGCGATGTCGATCAGGCCGGGGAGAAATGAGCGCGGAGTTTTTGTCTCAAAACCTTCGGCTGGCTAGGCTATTCAATGAACTTTCGTTACAGGAATTGGCTGATGCGGTCGGTAAATCCCGACAATATTTGAGTCGGTTAGAGTCCGGAATTGAACAGCCGACTGAAGGTCTGGCACTGGGCTTAGCGGAAGCTTTGGATGTATTGCCGGGCTTTTTTACGGCGTTGGATGCAATGCCGATTGCCGACGAACAGTGCCATTTTCGTAAGCAACTGACAACGAAGGTGGCTTTACGGCAGGTTGCCCGTGCAAAAGGCGAGATGTTTAAGCGGCTGGTATCTGTCTTGGACCGGAATCTGGATTTTCCGACCTACGGCTTTCTGCATGAGGAGCCTGCTACTCCGGAAGACATCGAGAAAGTTGCCGATGCGTGCCGTGCCAAGTGGGGATTAGGGCTAGGGCCCATTGCTAATATGATCAGGGTGGCTGAGAATGCCGGCGCAGTGTTGATGCATATGGACGGGTTGTCCAACGAAATCGATGCGATTTCTTTTGCAACGCGAAGGCCGGTGATTACGCTGAATGCGGAAGGCAAATCGGCTTGCAGAATCCGGTTCGGCATCGCTCACGAGATTGGGCATTTAACGATGCATGTCGGTGTTCAAACCGGCGACCGTTTGACAGAAAGCCAAGCTAACCGGTTTGCGAGTGCTTTTTTAATGCCAAGAGCTTACTTCATTAAAGAATGTCAGCAGGCGTTTAGGGGCAGTCGTTTTAGCTGGTCTGCGATGTCCGATATCAAGCTAAAGTGGAAGGTTTCCAAAGCTGCCATTTTGTACCGAGGTCGGCAATTGGGTGTGTTTTCCGAAGATCAATACAGGTCTGGTGTTATTTATTTACGCCGGCACAGTCAGGCAATTAAGGAAGATGAAGATGATGCAATTGTTCCGGAGGTACCTGAGATTGTTTACGATGGTTTACTAGTGCTTGAACAGCAATGTGGTATGCCGCGTAGCGCCATTGCACGGGAAATGTTCATAAAACCGAAATTGCTTGATCAATTGTTAGGCGTACAGGAAACGGTGAGTGCGGAGAACGTTGTTAATCTTTTTGGCCAAATAGCTGGCAAAGCTAAACAACATTGTGAATCGTAAGTATCAAAATGTTAATTTTCTCGGCATCAATCGTGAGGCAGAAAATCTACATGCGGTAGCCAAGTAGGGTATGCAATTCGTAGCCTACTTTATTTAAATAACAATCATTCTGCAAAACGGCATAAAAAATTTACCATTAAAATCGGCCATGTTTGCCAGTGTTAGCATTGCGTATGAATAGCTGGCACGCATTATTCTGTATTGTGGCTGGCAAAACACAGGCTCACAGTGGAAAAGTTGTAAGCTGTTTTGCAAGCTCGGCATCAGACTCAGCTTTTTGTTCATTGGCGCATGACCCTTCAAGCTACGACCGAACGATAGGAGCGGTATGAGTCGAGAGATTCACATGTCGTTGCGTGAGAGCGTGTGATTCCCACGCTCTACTCGATCACCTAGGCGACCCTTAACCGAAGGCTTGCTTTGCTATAGCCTTTCAGAACAGAGAAATATCAAAGGACTCTGTTGATGGATTCCCGTAATTCCGCTATTCTATATTTCAGGATTTTTATAAATTGATGCGCCGCCATATCGAATACCAGGAGACGACCTTGTTGAATAAAGTTTCAACTGACGAAAGCTCGGATACACCGGAAAACAGTCCAACTCAGGCATTGGTGGATTCTGAAAATACAGACGGACGCCAACCGCTTGTACCACTCAGTTTCAAAGTAACGAAAGAATTCAAAAAAAGATACCAGCAGGCAGCATTGAATGCTGATATGAAACTGATAGAGCTTTTATCGGAAATGTTGGATGACTGGGAAAAAAAGGGGAAAACAACACAATGAAGCAGTCATGATTTCAGGGATGGCTCTGAACTTCACAGATTTTGGAGCAGGCGCAATTTCACCACTCAGGGAAATGGGCGCTTATGAAGCGCTGTGGGATGAGAAAGGCGCAACCTTCAAAACTATTTCTGAGAAATTCTCAGCAGCTCCCGGCGCTGTGCCTTCAGATTTTGTCCCAGCACCCAAGGCCATTGAATATGCTGATTTTGTCATGAAGCGTTTTCAGAATGCCATGATCAAGAGCTTTGGGATTCGCGTTCATGGTGCTGGAGAATACCCTGAAAAACTTCGTGATGCCGTCTATCCGATTGAATTGTTGTATTACCAGGGCTGGTGGGATTTAGTACAATCCCGCAGCGTTGCAGTTGTTGGTACCCGCAAACCAACAAAAGAAGGCTTGGCAAGAACCCGTAAGCTGGTCCGCCATCTGGTAGAAGACGAATTCACAATCGTGTCCGGCCTGGCAATGGGCATTGATACCGAGGCTCACACCACAGCTATAAATGCTAACGGCCGCACTATAGCCGTGATCGGAACGCCACTGACACACAATTACCCGAAAGAGAATGCTGATCTGCAACGTCTTATTGCTGAGAAGTTTCTCCTCATCAGCCAGGTACCTTTGCGGCGCTATGAAAATCAGGATTATCGCTCTAACAGGACATTTTTCCCGGAACGAAACATCACGATGTCGGCGCTGACAGAAGCTACCATCATTGTCGAAGCGGGAGAAACATCCGGAACCTTGATTCAGGCGCGGGCCGCGTTGAAACAAGGCAGAAAACTATTCATTCTCGATAGCTGTTTTCAGAACAAGACGCTGACATGGCCGCAAAAATACGCTGAACAAGGTGCTATTCGGGTAAAGGATTACAATGACATCAAACAGCACCTTTCCACAAAGACTGACTGAAATCGATGATCTGACGCGGCCGGATCACTATTACCTTACTGCTGACGACACCTGTTATTTTCTTGGTGAATATACGGCAAGGGAAGGGTATGCGTTCAGCGCCACTAACAGCCTGATCATCAATTTCAAAAAATCGGTTGATAAACGCGGTACAACCCAATGGCGATATAAAGACCTCGCTATCCAACAGAGCGCGATAGCATTAAGGAATTCCATCAATCCCGAAGCCTTGAACAACGTAACACTGGTTCCAATCCCACCTTCCAAGGCAAAAGATTATCCTCTCTATGATGATCGTCTGCTTCGGATGCTGAAATTGATCAGACCCTTGCCGCCCCTCGATATCCGCGAATTGATTGTTCAAAACACAAGCACGCTGGCCGCGCATGACAGTGATAGCAGACCCAGGCCAGAAGACCTTGAAAATCTTTACGAGATTGATCAGTCCCTTGTCACCCCGCAACCACAGCTCATTGCTGTATTCGATGACGTACTGACAACTGGCTCTCATTTCAAAGCAGCTCAATCTCTGATACAGAAAACATTCCCTGGAGTTCGTATTATCGGGGTCTTTATAGCGAGGAGGGCGCCGGGAACTATGGACTTCAACGATATTTTTGGAAATATAGAATAATCCTGAATCAGCAATGAATTGTATAAAAATTATGGTTTTGTCACACAACACGGATTCGAGAAAATGACATCTGTGAATATCCGGGCGATCCGGCAGAAAATCACCCGCATTAATACAGGCGGTAAGCCGCGTGTACTTGATCTCTTTTCTGGTTGTGGAGGCCTTTCTGTAGGATTCAATGCAGCAGGATTTGTAATTGCTGCCGCCATTGAAAACGATCCTTATGCTGCTGCATCACATGGCCTCAATTTTCACGGAAAAGATGCAGCGCATTCTATGGCGCGGGACATAACCAGTACCAGCCCTGACGAATTAGTGCGTGAGCTTGATCTTGGATGCAAAAGCTCGGATGCCTTTGATGTCCTTATTGGTGGGCCTCCGTGCCAGGCATTTGCACGTGTTGGTCGTTCCAAATTGCGTGAGATTGACGAACATCCGGAAGCCTTCAAACATGATCCACGCGCGCGACTTTATATCGATTATCTGCGTTACGTTGAAGCCTGTGCGCCATTGGCAGTACTGGTAGGGGTAGTGTGCACATAGCTGCAAAAAGCGCCACGTAATTTCGCACCACATGTCTCCTCACGCTAAAATGGCTCACGGAAAGCATGCCATCCTAAATTCTCGGCGTGTAACAAGGAGAATTTGTGAAGTGGCACTGGAACGAAGACGAACTGGAGATACAGTGGTCATTATCGGTCGAGGAATCGGCATTACTGCCAGGCCGCACCGATAGCGGCAGACTTGGATTTGCAATTCTATTGAAATTCTTTCAGTTTCAAGGTTTCTTTCCCGACAGTCAAAAAGGCATACCGCACGAGATTGCTGTCTACCTTGCGCATGCAACCAATTCGGCGGTGGCAGATCTGGATGTTTACGAATGGGACGGGCGCACCGGCCAGCGGCATCGCAAGAAGATCCTGGGCTTTCTGGGACTACGTCGCCCATCAGGTGAGGATTTGCAGAAACTGCGCACATGGCTGACCGCTGAGGTCTTGGCGCTGGATGTTCCATTCGAGCGATTGCAGGAATTGGCTGTTGAGTGGTTCGCCCGACAATCGCTGGCACCGCTTGATCCCACGCCATTGGAACGGTTACTTCGATCAGCCATTCATGCTTTTGAGACTGAACTAATCCAATCCATCGCCAACCTGCTAAGTGCCAAAAGCAAGACATCGATAGACAAACTATTGACGGTCGAAGAGCCAAACGTCAATGATGAAAATACTTCCATCGTCAAAGACGACGATCTTGGTTTGTCGCACCTCAAATGCGATGCTGGCCGAATAGGCCTGGATAGCGTTTTGCAGGAGCTCGCCAAACTGGCCAGAATTCGCAAGCTTGCATTACCGAGTCAAGCATTGGCTGGGCTTCCCATCAAATGGTTACAAAAATACCGTCGCCGAGTTGGCACCGAGTCAAGTTGGGAATTACGCCGACATCCACCGGAGATACGCTACGCCTTGGTAGCGGCGTACTGCTGGCAACGAGAGCACGAGATCATCGACGCATTGATCGATTTGCTAATTCTGGTCATTCATAAGATCGGTACTCGCGCCGAAAATAAGGTCGAGCAAGAATTGCTCAACGATTTACGCCGAGTGCGTGGCAAAACCAATGTCTTGTTCAAATTGGCGGAAGCGGCGATCGATGAACCCGATGGCATCGTCAAGGATGTATTGTATCCGGTGGTGGGATTGGAAACATTGAAAGACTTAGTCAAAGAATTTAAGGCCAGCGGCCCTGCCTATACCAAGGTGGTACATACGGTCATTCGTTCCTCATACAGCAATCACTACCGCCGGATGTTGCCGCAGATACTTGATGCGCTGGAATTCCGTTCCAACAACACCGCGCACCGGCCGGTGATTGAAGCCTTGGGTCTGCTCAAAACCTACCGCGACAGTACGCAACAATATTTCTCCGCCAACGATGTGGTGCCGATTGAGGGCATCGTCAAAGGCAAATGGCGCGACATTGTTGTGGAAAAAGACAAGAATGACAACGAGCGCGTCAATCGCATCAACTATGAAATTTGTGTACTGCAAGCATTGCGCGAGCGGCTACGCAGCAAGGAAATCTGGGTCGTGGGTGCCGACCGCTTCCGTAATCCGGATGAGGATTTGCCCACCGACTTTGAAACCAATCGCACTGCCTACTATGAAGCACTCAAGCAACCACAGGACACCCAGTTATTCATCGACGGGTTAAAGAAAACGATGACGGACGCCCTCTGCATGTTGAACAAGGGAATGCCAAAAAATCCACGCGTCAAAATTCTTGATCGTGGCAAGAACCGTATTTGCATTACTCCGCTCGATGCGCAACCCGACCCGGAAAACCTCAAGCACCTGAAAGCCGAAATATTTGAGCGCTGGTCATCCACCAGCTTGTTGGACATCCTCAAGGAAGCTGATCTGCGGGTTGGCTTCACCGATTTGTTCCAGAGCAGCCGGCAACGCGAAACGTTAGATCGTGATACCTTGCAACGGCGTTTGCTACTGAGTCTCTACGCACTAGGCACGAACGCCGGACTCAAACGAATCGCAGCGGCGGGACATGGGACGACTTATCAGGAATTGCGCTACGTGCGGCACCGTTTCATCCAAAAAAGTACATTGCGGGCAGCGATTTCCCAAGTCGCCAATGCGACTTTCGCTGTGCGTCTTCCGGAAATATGGGGCGAAGGCACGACCACCTGCGCGTCGGACTCCAAGAAGTTCGGCTCCTGGGATCAGAATTTGATGACCGAGTGGCATATTCGCTACGGTGGTCGTGGCGTGATGATTTACTGGCATGTCGAGAGCAAATCAGTCTGTATCTACTCGCAACTGAAACGATGCTCCTCCTCCGAAGTGTCGGCTATGATCGAAGGTGTATTGCGTCACGACACTGATATGGATGTGCAGAAAAGCTACACGGACAGCCACGGGCAGAGCGAAGTCGGCTTCGCTTTTTGTCATCTGCTCGGCTTCGATTTGTTGCCACGTCTGAAAGCCATCGCTTCACAAAAATTGTACTTGCCGGAAACAGACAGTGCCGGCAATTATTCCAATCTCACTGACATTTTGACGCGTCCAATTAAATGGGATTTGATCCGCCAACATTATGATGAAATGATCAAATACGCAACCGCGTTGCGCCTGGGTACAGCAGAAGCCGAAGCCATTCTTCGCCGCTTTACGCGTGGCAACCCGCAACATCCGACTTACCAAGCATTCGCGGAACTTGGCAAGGTGTTGAAAACCATTTTCTTGTGCCGGTATATTGATTCGGAAGGCCTGCGCCGCGAGATTCACGAGGGGTTGAACGTCGTAGAAAACTGGAATAGCGCCAATGGATTTATCTTCTACGGCAAGAGCGGTGAAGTCGCCAGCAACCGGCTGGAAGATCAAGAATTATCGGTGTTGTCGCTGCATTTGTTGCAATTATGCTTAGTGTACGTCAATACCTTGATGATTCAGCGCGTGCTATCGGAAAAGCCCTGGTGTAACAGGATGAAAACTGCGGACTTGAGAGCATTGTCGCCGTTGATTTATAGTCATGTGAATCCGTATGGGCGATTTGATTTGGACATGAGTAAACGGCTCCCAATCGAAGCTGATTTTGCGTTGGTGGCATAGGGCTAATCACTGAAGGCGGTTTTGTTGAGCAGATACCTCATTGCGCAAAGGAACGTTTGCGCAATGCAGGGAACATGGCCATCGTGCGGGGCTTCCCATGTTGCACAAACCTGTTGCATAATGAAACATTAATGCAATAGGTTTATGCAACGATTATGCTCATCGGATATGCCCGCGTCTCGACGGACGACCAAGAAACCGCTATTCAGGAATCCGCCCTTAAACAAGCTGGATGCGAAAAGATATTTCCTGAAATTGCATCCGGTGGTCGATGGGATCGTCCGCAACTGGCTCGTGCGCTCGATCATCTTCGTGTCGGCGACGTTCTGGTAGTCTGGAAACTTGATCGGCTGTCGCGCTCGTTGAAGGATTTGCTGACGATTATGGAGCGGATCGACCAACTCGGCGCCGGCTTTTGCAGTCTGACCGAAGCGATCGACACCACGACACCGGCCGGACGTATGATGATGCAGATGGTAGGATCATTTGCGGAATTTGAGCGCGCCATGATTCGCGAACGTACCAAGGCAGGAATGGAATCGGCACGCAAACAAGGCCGCGTCGGAGGAAGACGGCCCAAGCTTGAGATTCGTCAACAGCAAGAAATTGTCGTAATGGTGATGACCGGACAGAAGACCGCTGCCGAGGCTGCTCGGTTATTCAAGGTTCATCCGGCAACCGTTTCTCGTTTGCTGGCCTTGCAATCTGGAAGTGCAAAAAATTAATTGCTTCGCCATAACACGTTAAAAATGAAACAGTACACGACCACCTCCTGCTTTTCGACCTTTATGCTTCCCTATATCTTGTTCGTTCGGGATTTTGAGGAGCGCAAGAAAACGGTTATGACTTGTTGCCTTGGCTGGAATATTAGCCTATTCCCGGATATCGCGCAGCGCGAACAACAAATCGACATGGTTTGGAAGATGGTCGAAGCCGACAACCAAGAGTTGCCGCCTCCCGGTTTAGAACAGGGATTCAAGCAGGATTTGCGTATGTTGGTCACACAGAAGCGCGATCTCTTTCCTTGGCTAATGAAAAATATCCCAAAAGCTGAACTAAATCGGAATGAGACTTGGGATGTTCTGAGTATTGACGCAGGCAAAGGTGTCGAGGAAATCCAGCTTGTCACACACCCAGATCCGATGGGACTGCCCTACATCATTGAGGTGCTACGCGGCATTCACCGTGATACAGAGGCGCAGGCGGATTTGATACAGCAAGCCCGTCGGACGCCTGGCGCAATCAAAGACATGGTGACGACTGAAATAGTAACCGCCTATTGTGTGCAGCGCGCCGACCTTATTGGATATCGGCGTATGTTGACGGTGTGGCTAGATGTTCAGCCGGCTCCAAGCGTAAAGCGCGTGATCGGTCATTGGCTGGGTGTGCTTAATGAAATCGAAATGCATACAAAAACACTGTTGGGCATCCTCACCGAGATAGTGAGTATTGAAGAGTCCTGACGTGGTTGCTAACCATAATTCTGGACAGCCAGTAATGGATTGCAATTACGTGGCGCTTTTTGCAGCTATGTGCACACTACCCCATCAACGGTGATCTAAAACAACATGTGGATTGGTTTAAGGTACTGAGCCCAATCCATTTGCAAAATGCGCAACTCCCCGCAACCATTCCAAGCAATCCCAAACGCATTACCAAACCGGTTAGCTGGTAAACGTCACGGCCCGCCGGCGACGATACAGCGGCCTGATAACATCGGTCGGGAATCAAATTAATTGAGAATGGCGGAAAATTGAGTATTCCAACGAAATCAGCCAATGGTCCAGATAGATTTTTGCAGGATTGAATGCTCGGGATTGGCCGAGCCTGTCCTGAAGAGTGTTCTATATTTTCGTGTGCTGGGAGTAACTATATTTATTTTGTAGGAAAGACCGTCGGAGTAATTAGCTGGAATCCAGGAGGCGACACTAATTCAAGGTTTACGTTTTTTAATTGCTCTACGAATGTGTTGTAGGCCTGAGAATTTTGAGCCTTAGCTGCACGAAAAAAAGCAGCTAATCTTACGGAAGTGGTAAGAGTGTCATAAATATATGAATTTATACCGCCTTCCTGTGCCACTTTCTTCGAAAGCGCATCACTCAAGGACTTCATATGAACTAGCGGAATTGCAGCGAGTTTCTCTTCTACATCCTGGGAAAACTTTTTGAAAGAACCTTCAATGCGCGCCCACTCAGCAGGTTGCTCTTGTTGCAGTTTTTCAAGGTAATTTTCCAGTTGATCCACAGTCAGCGAGATTGTCTGATCATCATTTTTGTTGAGGGCAGTGTGCAGTGTGTTTTTGAGCGTATTTTCAGTCGAGCCAGGAACAGGGTTAGTTCCATCAAGTTTTGTAAGGATAGTCTTAGCGAAACGCCTATTCAATTTCACCGTAGCATTCTGCAGGAGATCGAAAGGGTCCTTGTTCTGCATGTTAGTCCGCAAAAGTTTTTCCACTTCAGCTTCTTTATCCTCCTGTAATCTAACAAGTGCAAACGTAACATATGCTGGGAAAGGTAGATCTAAAGCAGCAAGCTTTTCAAGCGCCGTTTCTTCTGCCATGTCATCCTTTTTCCAACAGTGCCAAGACGGATAGCCATTCAGGATCATAGCTTGTGGTGTAGCGGCATAGGTAAGGTCTGAGTCAATGTCACCTGTTATATAAGACTGGAATTTTTCGGGTTGCTCATCAAGCCATTTTTGCACATTATCGAAATGCCTAGAATTTATCTTAATAGCATCAAGTGTTGGCTTTCGCTCCCCCGCTCCTAAAATATATTGGCCTTTTTCCTTAAATAAGTCAGTCGCTTCGTTCACGAAGACGAGCATGTCGGCCTGTAGCAGCCTCAGGCCAAGGAGCGTGTTCTCTAGCGCGGGATGATAGTTCGCAATCATTGCCCTTTGGGTTCTTTTGAGTTCCTCTTCGCGTTCCGAATCAGCCAAAGATCCAAATAGAGTGACGGCCGCTTCCTCTCCTGAGCGCACATACCGCGCAAGAGGAACAAATTGCCAGTCATAGGCTGGTGCGGAAACTTTATTGATTTTGCCCTGATGGTCGCGTAACTCAACTTTTAACCGCATGCCGTCATTCACAGAAGGGTCATAGGAAAGGCCGATAATTTCAGAACCATCAGCGCTTTTTGCAACCTTGGTAAATGCGACTCCTCCAACTTTTAACGCGAAACCACGAAACGCAGAAGGACTAGCTGAGAAATTGATAGATAGTCGTTGAGCTGGTTCGTATATTAGACTTGTCGAACCAAGTTTGAGTGTCGATGCGGCTGGGCATGCCGGTCCAGGGCAGTCATGTATCGGAGCGGATATTAAATTTTGCGCATTTGCACTACTAAGGAAAAGTAAAACACCCGCCAATATTATTATGTTGTGACGGCGCATGTTAGATATGCTTTCTTAGTAGAACGGACAAGTAATTGAGCCATCCCTCCCACTCAGAATAGTCAGGAAGTTCATCTAGGCGTTTGATACTTTGCTCTTGATCCCATGCCCGAAACTGTTTCGCAATATCAATAACATCCTTATCAAAATAAAGTGACAAAGTTGCTAACTGTGACGAGAGTTGATGTTTTGCGGCATCTCTTTCAGAGATATAACGTTCAAGCCTTTTTTGCTCATTCTCTGTTAGCTCTCTATCCTTTGCGAGTTTTGCGATAGAAATCAGCTTCTTCCAATTCTCAATGTAAACAGAAAAGTTAGAAATGGTTTGATCTGCTCTCTCTAATCTTTTGTCCTTGTAGTATTTGTCTCGCTCAATGCTCTTTAAAAACCAAGCAGTGAAAAATGATATGATTCCAGCTAAAAGAGTTGGCGCCCATTTACTTATCACACTTTCCATTGATTTTGACTCTATAAATTGTCTGGCAGTGTTGAGTTAATATTGTAAATAGTGTTTGTAATTAAGCCCAATGCGTCTATTTGTTATGATACATAATTGTACTTTGGGCAAAATCATCTTTAGTCGACCAATTCGAAAATAGTTAGCAATTATTGCCGTGTATCGGCTAACGCAGGAACATGGCTCCGAATTATTGCGAGCAGCAAAAATCAGTCAAACCTTTAAATTTATCGAACGATAGCGATCATTCCAAGCTTCGTTACCCAACTTGTTCGCTGCTTCTCATAAGTTTGCGGCTATTGAATCAAATTAGACGATAGACCGCAATGGGGCGGTTTTGATCGTTCAAGGAGAATCAGGACTTGAGCGGGCGTAACCGGTTTCATTTGCAGTTAATTCGAGCTGAAATCGGCGATAAATGCGAGTCCTTACAGATACAGACTAGTGGCTGGCACGCAATCTCAAATATCAGCGCCCTGCATTCGCAGGGCTTCTTAATTCGGGGCTGGGTGGGCGGGAATAAAACCCAAGGCCTGTGAAGGCCTTGGGGCAGGGTGGCCGCGCTAAGCGGCCTCTTTGCTGCTTTCAGCTTGTCCATGGCGACCGGTCAGAAAATCGACCGCGCGTTGCGCATGAGCGGCGGCGGAAAAAATAAAACGCTTGTCGTCCTGTAGGGCTTTAAGCCATGTGGCGATATAAGCGGCGTGGTCGTCGCGGATTTCCGGGGTGATGCCCAGTTCGGCACACAAGAACGCCGCCCCAAGCTCAGCAACCAACTCTTCCTTGGCATAGCCTTCATCTCCCCACTGTTTGCGCCCAAGGTCGCGGTCGAGGCGGGACGGGTGCCGCGTCCAGTGAGTCATCTCATGCGCAAGGGTGGCGTAATAGGGGTTCTAAGCCCAAAACCGCGTAATTTTCCCATTTCTTGTTAAATCAGTAAGTTAGTCAGAAGCAAACCTATTATTTACGCCAAGGACACATCAATTTGTTTACCCAGGACTTTTGCCGCCGCTTCCAATTGATCGAGGCGCGAGGCTTGGCCTAAGTCGAATATCCTTGATATCATGGCGTCAAGACATAGCTTTAATGACAGACAATAATGGCCGATTTCACAAAGATGCCATTTGGATTGCGCGAATCAGACAAGCACCTAGTCGAGGTGTATGAAGTAGAAAACGGTTTAAGATGCGGCTGTATCTGCCCATCCTGCAAAACCCCATTGGAATCCAGACAAGGTCAAGATAGGGTTTGGCATTTTGCACATGCCAGCAGGAAGGTTTATGGAAGAATTAAAAATGAATGCGACTATTCATTTTATTTGTCGGTCCGCTTGATGGCGCGGCAGCTCATTGATTCGCAAATCACGCTTGGCTTGCCGGAATATAGAGGCGCAGTTTGTCATCCAGAAGACCGCTCGTTGAGGCAAGGTTTTGTTGTTACTCCAGAGCAGAATATTACCGTTGAAAACATTATCGTGGAATCAACGTTTGAAAACGTAGCGGTTGATGTTATCGGTACGGTCAAGTCTTATGATTTTGTCATGTACTTCACGCATCCTGAACGCGCGACTCCAAACCAGCTGTTTGATCCAATCAATAAAAACTGCGGAATCGTAGAGATAAAATTAGATTCTTTATCCGCTGATTTTGCAAATGCTAAGCAGCTAGGCAAGTCATACCACGAAATTTTGTCGAGCTTTTTATCGACTAATCGACTGGCAAAAAAATGGATTTTTCACCCAAGGTATAAACAGTACGAAGAAGCTGCGAAGATCGAAGTGGGAAAGCATAAGCCATATAAGGCATATACTGAAAATTTATTCCTGGATTCTCCAGTCACCAAAAATACAAGCAGTGCAAAAACGGAGTTTAGTTTGGCCGAATTAAAGGCATGGGGAGAGAGGATGAGATTGAAACAGAAGCGATGATAATCAGTCGCTCGACACCTGTAGATTTTGGCGCATTTCGTATTTGCCGGCACAGATCTCAATCACCAACCTGCGAACTTTTTGTAAAAGCGGTCCACAATGCCAGTTGTCCTGCGGCAATGCTGATTAATTAACACCTATTGCTGATGCTCTGTTCGAATACAAGCACGCAATCGATCTCAATCTCTGCGAATTAAGCCGGGCATGCCAGCGGTAACGTCAAAACTGCTGCGGTTTGCAAGGCAGTTGATTTGTTATGGTGCAATTATTGCTCAACACAACATGACCGGCCTGGATAAGTATGTTTTTAAGGCTTAATACACTCGTCACATTTGTGCTGTAAATTTTTTCTGTACGGCCGTGATTTGACATGTTAGTGGTTATTTCAGAATTCTTTGCCAAGTCGATGTGCTGTAAGCCGCCTACCTATGCAGGAGCTTATACGATAACGATGAGAATGGCTTGCTGATTTAGCTTGGGTCGTCTGCAAGTAATGGTTTACGCGCTAATAAGCAAACGTGGTTAGGTTCTCAGCTTTGGTGGAGGTGCATGCCTGCTGTCAGGTGATCGGATTAGGTAGAATTCGGATGTCACAGTGCTGCTGTAATACAGTGAACTCAAAGCTACTTATTTTGCGCATTATTTCGCAACATGAAATACTCTATTCCTAAATTCCGATATTTACGAATAGATATAACGAAATTAAACTGGGCTCAGTCGCTACTTTCAAAAGTCTGAGAATAGATTTCCAGTAACGGTAGGCAATCACACGTTACAAAAAATAAAAGGGATGTATTTCGTAGGTTGTTTACCCTGTACTTATTAGCACTTAATATTTTCGCTAACGCCGGGCCGGTAGGTCATAAGCCGCCCACCTACGCAGAAGCTTATCTGATAAGGAAGAGGATGGCTTGCTGATTTAGCTTGGGTAGTCTGCAAATAATGGTTTACGCGTTGATAAGGTAAACGTGGTTAGGTTGTTAGATTTGATGGCGGTGCATGCCTGCTGTCAGGTGATCGAATTAGGGAGAATTTGGATATGAAGCGTTTGATGTTGGGTCTCTGGTGTCTAGGTTATTTTGTAGCGATGTCTGCGATAGCCGCACCCATCGACGATGCCAGACTGAAAGCCGTCGCCTGGCTGATCACTCACCAGAGCGGCGACGGCAGTTGGCCGAGCACAACGGGATTGGAGATGGCGGAGACTGCGGCGGCTGTCGAAGCCTTGACCAATGCGGGTGTGACCAAGAGCGATACTTACACGAAAGGCGTGGCCTGGTTGCAAAACCATCAAGCCTACAGCACAGATACGCTGGCCCGTCAAATCATTGCTCTCGCGCGGTCGGGGCGGGATACTTCAACTTTGGTATCACGCTTGATCGCATGGCGTAACGACGAAGCGTCGCCCCAGAGCAGTTGGGGGGCTTACGACCACTACAGCACCAGTTACCCCGACACGGCTATGGCATTGGAAGCCATCAAAGTCAGCGCTGCTAGTTATGCCCAGGAAGCCAACACTTTGTGCAAAATTACCAGTCAACGCAACAGCGACGGCGGTTGGCCATACTTCGTTTCACCCAGCGTCATTCAACCAAGTCGGATTCTTTCGACGGCGTATAGCCTGATCGTGCTAAGCCGTTACCAAGGCGCACAACTAACTTGTAACGGCACGAACACCGACATCTCGTCGGTGCTGGCCACTGGTGCCACCTGGCTGAAGACTCAACAGAAAACACCCGGCGGTGGTTTTGGCGAAGGTAGCGCCGGGACGGTTTTAGAAACCGCATTGGCCTATCGAGCGCTGGTAACCATACTCGGCGCCACCGACCCCGCTGCCGTGAATGCGCAAAATTTTCTCATTGCTCAACAGCAAGCGGATGGCGGTTGGGGCGGCGGGGACGCGTTATTGACTACCTTGACCTTAGCGGCGCTCCCTGCCACCACGTTGGCCGATACCGATAGCGATGGTTTGCCGGACGGTGTCGAGACACAGGCGCTGCTCGGCACCGATCCTAACCTGGCAGATAGCTATAAGCTGGCGAAGGGTAACGGCCAAAGCATCTCAGGCGTCACGACCGCTCAAAGCATTGCCCAGGCGACTATTAACCAACCCTTCACGGCAACCTTAACCGCGAACGGCGGCACCCCGCCTTATACTTGGACGCTAACCTCGGGCAAATTGCCGGACGGGTTGAGTCTGGCCCCGGCAACAGGCGTCATTAGCGGCACCCCCACGGCTATCGGTACTTTCAATTTTGTTTATCAAGCGTCTGCACCCGGCGCCCTGGTCGCAACTGCCGGTCAGATCGAGGTGATTGCCGCTGCTGTTGGCGGTACCCAAGTGCCCAGTGTCCCCGAGCGTGGTTTGCTCCTGATGGGATTGCTACTGCTCTTCACCATCAGACAGCTTCAAAAACCCAAAGCCCTCGACCTCCGCTAAATCTTCAGGCTCAGCCAAGGAATTTTCCATGTCACTCGTTTCCGGCTTCCGTTCACTCCTGGTTTTCGCGTTGCTATGCCAGGGTCTATTAGTGACGTCCTCCCTATGGGCCGCCCCGAAAGATCCCGCCGCTTTGCCGGACGCCGTGGTGCAATCGCTGCTCAAGGTGCACCAACAACCGGGCAACGCCTTAGCGCAGCAACTGCGCGAGCATCTGGACGAGGCCGCCGACCTGATAGACGAAGCGGATAACGAGGACCAATTGCAACAGGCCGGCCAAGCCAATCGGCTGCCTTCCAAACAGGAACTATTGGAAGGCAAACGATCCGAAATTGCGGACTTAAGGCAAGACGTGGACGCTGAGCTGGATCGGATGCGCGCAAAGCTGGCCGGCCTAAAACAGCCCGATAAAGTGGCTGCCTTCGACCGTTATGCCAAACAGGTCGCGCAACGTTTTGATCGTATCGATCATGCCTTGTCCGGATTTTCCGCTGCGCATGAAGACGGCACTCGCCGCCGTGCCTTAGGCAATGCCAAAGCCGAGTTACGGGCATTGCATCGCCGTGGGCAAGCTGCCGATGCTGCGCCCGAAGCGATGCCGATGCCGACTATCCGGCTAGGTGCCGAGGTGAAACCCACGCCCGCAGAGGCCAGTAAAAAATTACCCCGTTATCTGAGCGTTGGGCCATTCAAGCCCGATATGCCGGCCTACGCCTTCCTGCTGGATATGTTGGGTAAACCGGCCGAAGCGGCGGTGCCGACGACGCCTACTGAAGCGGCAGCCTGCGGTTATTCGCAGCCGGACCTCGCCGCCACTGAAGACGTGGTCATTTCCCAGGAAATCCGAGACCTTGCCGCGAAACTGAATTACTCGCCGGTCAAACTATACCAATATGTGTATAACAACATTCGCTTCGAGCCTTACTTCGGCTCGATGAAAGGCTCGCTCGGCACCTTGTACAGTAGTGCTGGCGGCGCAACTGACCAAGCATCTTTGCTGATTGCGCTATTACGCGCATCCAACATTCCGGCCCGCTATGTGCTGGGCGACGTCAAATTGATCGATTCCGCCAATCCCGGTGCTAATGGCCGTGGCCCGCGCTGGGTAGGCGCCAAAACGTACCAAGCTGCCGGTGCAATTTTGTCGGGCAACCTCAACCCTAATGCCGGTTATTATACCAACGCCAACGGCATATTTCTGCGCCATGTCTGGGTCGAAGCCTGCTTACCTTACGGCAATTACCGGGGCGCTTCAGCTGACAATACCGGCTACCGCTGGATTCCACTAGACCCCAGTTTCAAGGACAAAACCTATCAACCGGGAATTGCCGGTATCCAATCCAATGTCGCTTTCGACTATAGCGCCACGGGTTATCTGTCCGGCCGCACCAATACTTTGCCGCATGAACGTTACACGTCTCAGGTCGAAACCTACATCAAGGGCCTAAACGCGGACAATACGCTGCTGGATGTACCTTATCTGGGCGAACAAACGGCCAGAGCCTACGACATTTTACCGGTGACGCTGCCTTATGATGTCGTCCAATACGTCAATTGGTCCGGCACCAGCTCATCAGAAGCCGCCAGCCTGCCGGCCGACCATCGCTATCAGTTCACTATCAAAGTACGAGACGGTAGCGGCAGCGTGTTATTAACCGACCAACAATTATCGTTACCCGCCGTTGCCCAGCAACGTGTCACGCTGTCCTATGTACCGGCGGATTCAGCTTCGCAGACCCTCTGGAACAACTGGAACGGGGACTTGGCCAGTCCCCCAGCTTGGTCAATCTCCATCCGGTCATCAAGGTCGATGGCGTGATCCAAGCGACCGGCACCGGGTCTATCACCTTGGGTACGCAGCATCGCTTGATCATGAAGGTGACCTTGGGCGACACCACGCTCTCTCAAGCCTCTTGCCGTAACGATGATCCGGCCAGCAGTACGCCGGACCCCGATTTGCATTGTTTCAACAAGACCGTCTACACCAATTTGAAAGCCGGCGCCCATCACGCACTGATGGCCTATGCCCGGCAAGGTTCGGATCGTCTGCTGGCGGAACGGGCCGACCGTTTGATTCAGTCGGTGCAAGCCGCGCCGACCGCACCGACGCCGGCCAACGCCGCCAATTACGATGAAACGGAAGGCGAACTGCTGCATATCGCCTTAATGAAGTACCTGCGCTACGTCACCGATGCCGGACAACGGCTGGGCGAACTCAATGGTGTCAGTAGTGAAAGCGGCACCCATCTCGGCTTGACCGCCGCCGGGCTCAAGGTCGATTACCTGTTCGATCTGCCGTTTGCCGTGCATCCGAGTGGGCCCTACATCGACGTGTTGGGTAATCTTGCGCATCTGGTCAAGCTCGATACCTCAGCGACTGACGGTACGACTCTCCTTAACGAAACCTGGCCGACATTCAAGCTGTTTGCCTACAGCGCTTCGGCCTACGAGCACTACATCTGGCAAGAACTGATCCGTACCGATGCGGTGTCCACGGTACGCGGCTTGCAATTTGCGACTGAAAACACGATTCCGCTACGTACCTTCACGCCGATGAGCGATGCCAGTTTTGAAAGTAGCTGGGCCGCGTGGATGGACAACGTCAGTATGGGGACATATAAGGCGGCAATCAAAAAAGAGGTGGTGACTAAACAATCGACTGTTACCGTACCGAGAAGCACGATTGCCTACACCGACGGCCAAACCCATAGCTGGAACGGCGCCGTCTACATGGTGGAAAATCAAACCAATGGCTACTTTTCTGCGATGATCGCCGGCGGTCTTGGCGGCGGCTACCCTTTAGTCAATCCGAGTCCTGTCAGCACATCCTACCCGCGCGATAGCTATCTACCCAGCAACTTCTTCAGCAGCTTCCCGATCAACTCCACCACGCTGTCCAACGGTTTAAATGCCCTGCAAAGCTGGGGCGGCGACCCGGTCAACCTGGCCACCGGCAATTTGTATCACAGCGAGCGCGATATTACGGTGCCGGGCCGGGGCTTGCCGCTGGTGTTCGAGCGCAACTACAACAGCCGCAATCCCAAGGACGGCCCGTTGGGCTTCGGTTGGACCCACAGCTTTAATCACAAACTGAATTTTTACGGCGTCGAGGGCGGCTTTGTCAAAGTCGGCTGGCTGGACGGCAGCGGCGCGGAACGTTTCTTTCGCTTGTCCGGCAGCAGCGTCCCGGCGGGCAGTAGCTTTCTGGCCGCCCCCGGCGTGTATGCCACGCTGAAGCGCGAAACCGACGGCAGTTGGAGTGTTACCGAAAAGAACGGCCTGCGCTACGGCTTCGAGACCAACGCCGGCACGACGGCCGGCACCCTGGCCAAACTGCTGAGCATCAAGGACCGCAACCTCAATACCTTGACCCTGAGTTATAACGCCGACCAGACGCTGAAAGACGTGACCGACGGGCCGGGCCGCAAGCTGGCCTTTAGCTACACCACGGGCCGCATCACGCAATTGGATGTGAAAGCCATCGGCGGCACGATATTGGCTACCCACCAATACGGATACACCGACGGCAACGGCAACCTGACCAGCTACAAAAGCCCGTTAGCGGTCGCCAACCAACATGCGCCGGTCACTTACACCTACTACAACAGCGCCGACGGCCAAAACCTGAATCATGCCCTGAAGACCACCGCCGCGCCACAAGGCGAAGGCATGAAATTTTCGTACTACCTCGATGGCCGGGTGTTCCGTCACCAACGGCATAATAACGGTACGTTGTTACCGGAAACCACCACCTTCCGTTACCAGGATTTTCGTCGCGAAACCGTCACCGTCAACGAACGCGGCTTCGAGCGCCGGCATACCTTTGATGCCAACGGCAACCCGTTGCGCATCGTCGACGAAACCGGCGCCGCTCACGATTACAGTTACGATCCAGTCAACCCCTTCAATCGCCTGACCGAATCCGACCCGGCCGGTTTGCAGGTGCAATACCAGTACGACGGCGCCGGCAACGTCATCAAAACCACCCAGCCGTCCGGCGCCACCACCGAATACTATAACTTCACCGCCTTCAATGCCCCGCAGCGCATCAAGGATGCCAAGGGCAACTGGACCCTGCTCAAATACGACGCCCAGGGTAACCTGACCGACAGCGTTCGCTTAAAAGCCGGCATCGTCCCGACCGCCGGCACCACCCCGGCGTTGGCGAACATTGCCGCCTGGACGAAACGTAACTACGATACCGCCACCGGCCAGCCCACCCAAACCAAAACCTTACGCGACTTCACCGGCGCCACGCTGGGCAGCTTCGCCAGCGGCACGGGACCGACCGTCACCACCAGCTATGATGCCAACACCCTCTATCCGATCCAGATCGCGCGATCGGGCGACAAGACCGGCGACGGCGTCATCAATGCATCGGACCCGACCGATACCGCCACGCTGCAATTCGACAACCTGGGCCGGCAGACGCTAGGCATCGACGCCGACTGGCAGACGGTCAGCAGCAGTTACGACGCCGATAGCCTGCCGCTGACCGGCACCGATGCCGCCGGCCATCTACGCAACTACTTTTACGACGGCGACGGCCGCTTAACGGCTAACGAACTGGAGCTGACCCAAAATAATCAAACCCGGCTCTGGGATAGCGCCTACCGCGGCTATAACGACGCCGGCCGGCTGGAAGCCAGCCTGGACGCCGGCGGCCATATCAGCCAGTACCAATACGACGCGGCCGGTAACCTAACGTTGCTGACCGACCCTGACAACTACACCCTGGGTTTTGATTACGACGCCGTCAACCGCTGGATCAAGGCCTACGACAAGGCCGGGCATCACGTCGACCGCAAACTGGATGCCGCCGGCCGCGTCAAAACCGTCACCGACCCCAACGGCAACACCTCGATTTACAGCTATTGGAACGCCAGCCAAGACGGCCGCCTGAAAAGCGTGACCCAACCCAAGGTCGGCAGCTACACCCTGGGCCAAATCCGCCAGTTCGATTACGATGTCCTGGGGCAAGTCGTCAAAACCACCGATACCCCCGCCGCCGGTGCCAGCGAATCCGCTCGCGACACCCTCAACACCTATAACGTCCTGGGCCAATTAGTCCGGATTGCCGGCCCCGCCCATGCGGATCAAAACCCCAGCAGCGCCACCTTCAACCAAACCATTCGGCCGCTGACCCGTTATGTCTACGACAATCTAGGCCGTCTGACCGAGATCAAAGCCGGCCAAACCACGGCCGACGGCGGCAGCGGCATCGACGCCAACACCGGCGCCAGTGCCGGCGATACGGTCGCCACCCAAGCCAGCTTTCAATACGACGACTTCGGCCGCAAGCTTAACGAAACCGACGCCCTGGGCCAGGTCACCACCTACAGCTACGACCTAAACAACAATGTCAAAACGGTACAGACTCCGGGTGCCAACGGCCACACCCTGACTTACGCCTGGGACTACGGCCACCAGTTGCTCAGCGTCACTGCCGAAGACGGTAAAAAAATCGACTACGACCGCAACCCGCTGGGGCAAACCACCCACAGCGAAAGCTGGGGCGCCAATCCCGGCAGCCAACTCGAGGTCGCCTATGACTACGCGTACGATGCGGCGCATCGCCTAACAGATGTCACCGACAGCCGAGGCCAAAAAACCCTCAGCTACGCCTGGAGTCCCGGCGGCCTGCTGGACAGCCAACAAGACAACGACGGCCGCCGTACCGATTACCTGTACGATCCGGTCGGCCGGCTGATCAGCCTGTGGTCGCCCAACTACGACCACTACACCTTCGACTACGACGACGGCGGCCGATTGCTCGAAGTCCGCTACCCGTCGGGGTTAAGCCAAACCCAGGTTTGGAACGCCGATAACAGCTTAGGTCAAATCGCTCATAAGAACGCCGCGACTGTCATCCAACAAAGCCAATACAGCTACGACGGCCTGGGCAGAAGAAAGACCAACCAGGAAACTCTCAGCGGCCAGGCCACCCTGAGTTACACCTACAGCTACGACGCACTGGACCGGCTGACGCAAGTCCAAAACGGCACTGCCAGCCAAACCCAAAGCTTCAGCCACGACGTTTACGGCAACCGGGTGCAAAAGCAAATCGGTGCGCCGGTGACCAACACGATTGCCTACAAACTGGATACGGCCAATCAACTCACCGAAGTCCGCCAAACCAATCTGAGCGGCACCCTGCTGGAAGCCTACCTGTACGATCAAAACGGCCAGCAAACCCAAAAATGCAGCGGCGGCACGGTCACCCGGCCCAACGACCAAAGCTGCACCGCCACCACCCAAAGCCAATACCAATACGACAGCTTCAATCGACTCAATCAAGTCCAAGTCAACGCAGTCACCACCGGCAGCTTCAAATACGACGACCAAGGCCGACGTACCCAGAAAACCGAAGGCGCTACCGTCATCAATTACCATTACGACGGTGGCTCAATCTACGCCGAATACCCCGGCAGCGGCTGGACCACAGCGAACGCCGTTTACGTTCAGGCCGGCACAGACCACCCGCTGGCAAGGCTGACCGGCAACGTCAACCTGCCTAGCGCCACGGCGGCTTACTATCACCAGGATGGCATCGGCTCCATTCTCGCCACCACCAACGCCGCCAAAGCCGTCACCGCCACCCAACGCTTTGACGCTTATGGCAGCAAAATCGCAAGCTCAGGCACATTACCGCAGTACGGCTACACCGGCCGGGAACCGGACGCCAGTGGGCTGACTTACTACCGGGCCCGGTACTACGATCCGAACCAAACACGGTTTACCCAGCGCGACCCGCTGGGCTATGTCGATGGGCTCAACCGCTACAGCTATGTGCATAACAATCCGATTAACTTTAATGATCCGAATGGGTTGCTGGCGCAATCCGTCAGAACTTGGGTGCAAACGGATGGCATTAGCTATGTTAACAGCGGGCTGAATGCGGTCACACCGGCCTCAAATGCTTTTCAGCAAACAGCTGCCAATTACCAAGCCGGCAACTATACGAATGCCGCGATTTGGGGCATTCAAGGCGGATTGGAGATTGCGGCAGCGGCTGTTACCGGGGGCGAGTCTCAAGCTGCAAAAAACCTGCTGACAAAAAGTGTTTCAGAAATTAAACCAGGATCATTTTCCATTGTGGACTGGACCGGCTATCCTGCCGCTGTACCTAAACCAACTAATCCTGTAAATCTTATTTCCGGAGCTGAGTATGAAGCGAATCGTGCTGCTGCGAATGCAGCTAATCGGTCAATACATAAAGCTGATCCGTCAATTAGTCCGCAACAAGTTCACGAAATTCAGCCTGTGAAATTTGGTGGCAGCCCTACTGACCCGGAGAATAAAGTAACCGTTGATCCTTCGCTTCATTATCAACTGAATACATGGTGGAAAGACTTACAACGATACATAGAGAACGTTAATGGAAAATAGTACATTTAATGAGAGTCTTCTAACTGAATCATTTACTCTCAACGGACCGGCATCTAATGATGAGATTTCTAAGATTCCACACGTTGAAATGTTGCCATCTGATTATATTGATTTTCTAAAGCTCGGTAATGGCGGTCATGGCTCTATAGGTGAAGAGCACTTAATAGTTTTTCGTGCAGATGAAATATCGCAAATCAATCAAGCTGCCGCTGTTGAAAGATTTGCACCAGGACTTTTAATATTTGCATCAAATGGCGGAGGACAATCTTATGCTTTTGATTTGCGAGATAAAGACATAAAAATTGTTAAATTTTACGATTTTGATCTCGGTGATGAAGAGCCTTTTTTTTGTGCAATTTCTTTTAATGGATTATTAATGTACTTAATTGAACAAACCACGTAAAGGCCGCAAAAGGCCGTAAGCCCGTAGCGGGCGGTAAGGCACGAACCGCACGTTTTGAAGCAAAAAACGCATCGCAAGCTCTTTAACAATTTAAACAACCAATGTCGGTGATGGAATGCCGGCGGCCATATCAGCCAGTACCAATACGACGTGGCCGGTAAGACGCCAACACAGTCGCCACCCAAGCCAGCTTTCAATACGACGACTTCGGCCGCAAGCTTAACGAAACCGACGCTCTGGGCCAGGTCACCACCTACAGCTACGACCTAAACAACAATGTCAAAACGGTACAGACTCCGGGTGCCAACGGCCACACCCTGACTTACGCCTGGGACTACGGCCACCAGTTGCTCAGCGTCACTGCTGAAGACGGTAAAAAAATCGACTACGACCGCAACCCACTGGGGCAAACCACCCGCGCCGAAACCTGGAGCCCGACGCCCAATAGCCAAATCGAGGTCGCCTACGACTACCAATACGACGCCGCCCACCGCCTGACCGACGTCACCGACAGCCGAGGCCAAAAAACCCTCAGCTACGCCTGGAGTCCCGGCGGCCTGCTGGACAGCCAACAAGACAACGACGGCCGCCGTACCGATTACCTGTACGATCCGGTCGGCCGGCTGATTAGCCTGTGGTCGCCCAACTACGACCACTACACCTTCGACTACGATGACGGCGGCCGATTGCTCGAAGTCCGCTACCCGTCGGGGTTAAGCCAAACCCAGGTTTGGAACGCCGATAACAGCTTAGGTCAAATCGCTCATAAGAACGCCGCGACTGTCATCCAACAAAGCCAATACAGCTACGACGGCCTGGGCAGAAGAAAGACCAACCAGGAAACCCTCAGCGGCCAGGCCACCCTGAGTTACACCTACAGCTACGACGCACTGGACCGGCTGACGCAAGTCCAAAACGGCACTGCCAGCCAAACCCAAAGCTTCAGCCACGACGTTTACGGCAACCGGGTGCAAAAGCAAATCGGTGCGCCGGTGACCAACACGATTGCCTACAAACTGGATGCGGCCAATCAACTGACCGAAGTCCGCCAAACCAATCTGAGCGGCACCCTGCTGGAAGCCTACCTGTACGATCAAAACGGCCAACAAACCCAAAAATGCAGCAGCGGCACGGTCACCCGGCCCAACGACCAAAGCTGCACCGCTACCACCCAAAGCCAATACCAATACGACAGCTTCAATCGACTCAATCAAGTCCAAGTCAACGCGGTCACCACCGGCAGCTTCAAATACGACGACCAAGGCCGACGTACCCAGAAAACCGAAGGCGCTACCGTCACCAACTATCTGTACGACGGACAGAATGTCTACGCCGAATACCCCGGCAGCGGCTGGACCACGCCTAACGCAATCTACGTCCAAGCCGGCACCGACCATCCACTGGCCAGGCTGACCGGCAACGTCAACCTGCCGACGGCGACGGCCCAGTACTACCACCAGGATGGCCTGGGTAGTATCCTCGCCACCACCAACGCCGCGAAAGCCGTCACCGCCACGCAAAGGTTTGATGCCTACGGCAGCAAGATCCAAAGCACCGGTACCGTTCCACAATATGGCTACACCGGCAGAGAACCGGACGCCAGTGGGCTGACTTACTATCGGGCCCGGTATTACGATCCGAATCAAACTAGGTTTACCCAACGCGACCCCTTGGGCTACGTCGATGGGCTTAACCGCTACAGCTACGTCCACAACAATCCGATTAATTTTAATGATCCGAATGGGTTGTTGGCCAGACAGGTGTTGACCTGGGGTGATACGCAAGCAACAAGTTACGTCAACGCTCGTAACGACCTGTATACGAATATCGGTAACAACATTGCGTATTCCTATAACAACGGAGTCAGTCAGTTACCATCATCAATAAGTGGACCGATTCAAGACTTTGTCAGTGGTGCACAAGGACAGATTAACTCGAATTCTTCAATTTCTAATTTCCTAGGCAATCAAGCACGGACTGGGTTTTATAATGTCCTAGATTCCGTGGCTCCCAAAATACCGGGAACGGATGTGCGATTCGCTTTTGGGCTTGGAACAAAGGATGTTTTACTGCAAAATAAAGCGGCAGGTGCTGCTTGGGAAGCAGAAGTACTGAGTAATGTGCTTCCCCAAACTCAGTCAAATATCCAGCCACAAATTACTATAAAGTCAAACGGACCTTCTGGTCTAAACGTTCGCCTTGATGCTCTAGGTACAAATGTCGAAACCGGGACTACAGTTTTATCGGATATGAAAGCATCATCCACTGCGCCTCTGACGCCAAATCAAGCAGTGGTTTATCCTGAGTTAGAGATTTACGGCGGTACAGTCGTAGGAAATGGCAAAGCTCCTTATGTTGGGGGAACTCAAATTCCTCCTTCAATTGTTGATATTATACGGAAGGGGTCTCAATGAGTTTAGATAATATAGAAGTGGTTGACGCTATAGGCACTGAAAATGAAAGTGATACAGTTGTATTAAGTATTATTGACTCATGGGATTGGGATGATGTGAATCTGCATTTGGCAGCTATTCAGAACAAACTAAACGCGTATTTTGGTTTTATTGAATCAGAACAAATATACGAAACCTACCCCAGCGCAATTGGAAAAAGTGTAAGGATAGATATTTTATCTAGGTATCCTGTTCCAAAAGAAGGGTTAAAATTATTTCAAGACGCATCAAATGTCGCGTCAAGGCTAAACATAAGGGTTAACCATATTTTCTCAAAAAATATCGGTTCTATAGTCCATTAATCAAAAAACCATCGTAGTTCCGTAGGTTGTATCCGAACCATATCTCGCGACTGGGCGACAAGACCGGCGACGGCCGCTTGAAAAGTCAAGCGGCTTGTGCTGAGCCGGAATACCCAGACTTCGTTATGGGACTCGAGCTTTCGCCGTTACGACAACGCGATAACGTGCGCCCAGGATGCAAGGATTTTTTTGTAGGTGACTAACGACACGAATTTTGCCGGTAAAAGTCGTGAATGGCTTACTTTCACGTTATTCGTAGGCTGCTACGCGCTGCTCGACTACGCCTATTTCAAGATTCCGGTCGATCTGTTCGTCAACGTGATTTACTACCATGGTGTAGTAGCTATTTGCGCCGATTTGATCAACTTTTTCGCCCCGCTGGAACAGGTTTTGGCCAAGCACAATCATCTGCTTTCCGCCAAGGCCGATCTGGAAATTGTACGCGGCTGCGACGGCGCCGGGGTGTTGTTTTTGGTGATTTCCGCCGTTCTGGTGTTTCCGTCCGGATTGAAGCGGAAACTGTTCGGTCTGCTGTTGGGTACCGGTTTGATCTATGGCCTTAATCTATTGCGTATTTGCGCGCTGTATTTCATCATCGCTTATCATCCGGATTGGTTTCAGCTGATTCATACCTATGTGGCACCGACGTTGATGGTCGTTCTAGGATGTTTCTATTTTGCCTGGTGGGCGTTCGGTTCGACAGATCAACATCATGAGCCGGCGTGAGTTGTTTTCTCTAACCCTAAAAGGCTTGTTGGCCTGGCTGGTGTTGTCCGGTGTGGTTTTGTATCTTGGGGAATGGCTGGCGAAGGGGCTATTCCCTTGCTTAAGGCCATGATGATCACGTTGGCGCCCGACCTGGCGCCCGGCTTAAAGCTGGTGAAATCGGCGCAATCTCAACTGGATTACTCGATTGAGTTGTCGGCCTGGGTTCTGCGGCCGATTTATCTGAACTCGAGTCATTACATACAGTCTGGTGGCGAATTGACGTCATCGGCCCATTTGCTGCATAGCTTTGTACCTTTTGTTATCGAGGGTTCGATTCTACTGGTTTGGCCAGTGCAAAGCTGGCGACAACGATTATTGTTGATAGCATTGGGTTTGCTGACGGCGGCATTGGTGGTCATGGCCACTTTACCGGCGCTGTTGGTAGGCAAATTGGAAGTCTCCTTTCAAGACATTGCCGAGGCGGGTCAAAATCCACGGCTGGTACCGTGGTTTGTAGACTGGATGGTATTTTGCGAATTGGGCGGCCGCTGGCTGCTGGGGATTGCGGCCGCTTGGTTGTGTATACAATTACAGCGTGGGTTGCTGCGGACTTGAAACGGCTGTATTACCTCCCACACTATCCGTTTTTGTCTCTTTTTAACACATCTTCAAGCCGCGTTTCAGCGCCGACTGCACTTCGCGCCAAGACCTTGATCTGCTCAATTTGAGCAACACTCTTTCCAATTTGCTACTTCGGTAAGCTGCGCTGGTCCGGCACCTTTATATTGCTGCTTTAGAGACGGCTTTGTCTACTGATTATCAACGAGCTTGTTTGTGTAATCAGTACGAAATTGAACGCCTATTGTCTCCAAAGCCGCTTCATATTCAGTTTGATTTGCTACAACGATAGGTATTTCTCTCGGGTCTCCTAGCGAATTTGTTGAACGTTGCGGCAATAGATCGTACCTAAGGCGCTTATCGAAATAATACAGTAGTGCATATCGAACCGGCAAAACAACATAGCCATCTTGCATTGCATAATCCTGCTCAATTGCCCTTTTTTGAGAAGTCGAGAGTCGCGGATTAGGTGCAAGTTTAACCTCGAAATAGGTGAGCCATTTGTCATCGCTTTCTACACCAGGCCCAGGAGCTCCATCCGCTCTTGTATTGCTGCAACGGGAAAGGAGAAAATCCTTAAATCTATTGTCCCGATGGCAATACGCTCTCATATGCCAACGAAATCCGTCTGAGGCAAAGGCATGCGGTGTAACACGGCGCCACGCAGTCTCAGTTGTCGTTGGATTTAACGATTGATATTCAATTTCAATGGATCTTTTTGACCTGATAGCTTTAAGAATTCCGAAAAGGATAGTTGGTTCGACTTTACGGGTTGGAATTGGAATAACTTCAGCCGCTGGGGTGGTATTTAGCCAAGTATCTTCTAATTCCACCGATTGGGTGGATAGTGCAGTCAGTTGCTTGAGATAAAGATCCGCGTCCGGCTCGATGAGTTTAAATTCGAATTGATCCGTCGCAACATATCGTTTGGAACTTAAGTCATATCGGAGATTTTGAGGGGCAAGTTTTTGATAAGTGGTTAAGTCACTAGACGCCTGCGGCGCCGATACCCCGAAATGCTCCATTATATGAGATCGATTAATTGTACCTTCCCAATAAGATACAAACTCAATAAATTCAAGGCGTCGCTCCACCCCCCACCGCTTTTTTTGTGTTGATTGCTTCATTGGCATCTCATTATCAGTAAAAAAACTTTACGCATAAGCTTTCTTTATTGTATATTAAAACTGTACTGATGTGATGCATAAGTGTTCAACCACTTGTGTGCCACGGCAAGGTTAACAATCGCATCAATGATCACGGTCGTTTGATCATTGATGTGAAATCCCCCAATTATCGTCAGATTTCTCACTAGAGGACCGAAAATGACAACAGAACATAGCTATCCCTACAAAATTAACGGTCAACCGGCTAACACCCTTGATAAAACTCCTACTGCAGGTCAGGTGTTAGCCGATGCCGGCTTTGAACCAGCGGAAGATTTTGTACTGATCATGCGCACTGCACATGGTACCCGCGTGGTCTCGTCGGATGAAATTCTTGAATTGACGGGATCAATCAAAGAATTTTTTGCCTTCGAAACGGGCACTGTATTTGAATTAACAGTCAATGGGCATTCAATCTGGTGGGGAAGCCCAAAAATTGAGATCGCGACAATACGCTCACTTGCAAATGTGAAGGAGCATGAAGACCTTATCTGGGAGCGTGTTGATGAAGAAGACCAGACGCTTGCGTTGCAAGGTTATTTTGATCTCAATGAAAGCGGTATCGAACACCTCAAAACACACAAGCGTCATAAGCCAGAAGTCGAGTATCACTATTTCGTAGACGGTGTCGAATATCGCACTGATCAACCAGAGCTAACTGGCGCTCAAATTATGGCGAAAATTCCCGACTGGGATGCAGCTAATTCTTTGGTATTGGAAGGGGAAGGAACTGAGCCAGATGAGGTAATTCGCCCATCCACAATAGTTGAGTTTAAAGGGCGCGAAACACCTGCACATTTCGCTATTGTCCCACCTGCAACATTTGGAATGCTATGAAATCTGTTCAGGACCAGTTTACGTCACTGATCGAGGTTTTTCCTGACTCCAAAATGACCGGTGAGAACGGATGTCATCTCGTAGTTATTCCTTCCGTAACGTTACCACAAGGGTGGTCAGCCCCAGAGACTCATATTCGTTTCGTTGTTCCTAATGGTTACCCATATGCCTCTCCAGACTGTTTCTGGGCAGATCACTCATTGCGACTGGAAAATGGACAAATGCCACAAAATGCACAGATCGGCCAAGTCGTACCCGGGCAACCTGACGCGCAGACATTATGGTTTTCCTGGCATGTGGCTAATGGGGCATGGAATGCAGCAACCTGCGACTTGTTAACGTATGTGAAAATTATTAGAAGCCGATTCGTGGAGCTGAAATGACTGAGATTGTTGTTGGGGTACCGACAATTACCGCCTTAATAAACTCACTTCAAGCGGACACTGAGAGAGGGGCAGCATTATATTTGTGTTATGACGCGGTTAGTAATCGATATCTGGTACACGACATAGAAATTGCAAATGAAGCAGATGTACTTTCTGCGTCAGAAATCAAAATTACCTTTGCGCCGCAGTTTCTAACTCGCATAACTAGGCGTGCTCGCGAACAAAAACAACATTTGGCGCTGCTGCATACGCATCCCAACGGGGCTCCAGAGTTTTCTTTAATAGATGATGCAACCGAAGTTGGGCTTGTCGAATTTGTAAAAAAGCGTATTCCCGATGGAAACGCATTCTCAATGATACTCTGCGAAGGAAAACTAAAAGCTCGGTGGTTTGGAACTCAAGAATCAATTTCTGTGCGGCAAATTGGCCCAATAATCACTTTTCCAGCCACCCGGAATTCAGAGGACGAAAATAAGGAACGCTATGACCGACAAGTTCGAGCATTTGGCGAGCATGGTCAAAGGATATTGCGCAATTTATCGGTTGTAATCGTGGGTTTGGGAGGAACTGGATCGGTCGCCGTGCAACAATTAGCGCATCTTGGTGTTGGGACGTTTATTCTCATTGACCCTGACACTGTAGAAGAAACAAATTTGAATCGTGTGGTTGGTACGCAGCCTGAATCCGTTGGAAAATCGAAGATTGATGTTGCGTCCATCCTAATTCGCACGATTAACCCATCAGCTCAAGTTCACATTTACGCGGATTCCGTCATTACCGAAAACGCAAGGCGATTAATGTGCTCGGCGGACTGCATTTTTATGTGTACTGATTCTCATGTGAGCAGAGCCTTTTTATCGGAATTTGCTTTCCAATATCTCATTCCCGCGTTCGATATCGGCGTATCAATTACCTTGAGAGATAATCACGTTTACGCTGTAACAGGACGCACCCAAATGCTAGCTCCCGGTTTACCGTGTCTTCTATGCAGTAATGTACTCGATGCGCGAGTCATCCGTGAAGAATTAATGACTCCAGAACAACGTGAATCTGATCCATACTTTAATGGCGGAAGCGGTGTTAATCAACCTGCAGTTATTTCACTTAATAGCACGATGGTATCTTTGGCGGTGACAATGTTTCTAGCTGCATTCACAGGAACTCCCGTGCGCGCCAGATGGCAATCTTATGATGCATTAACGGGCAATGTGCGTGTGTTTGCAACTAAACCTGATCCTGATTGCCCTATCTGCGGGGCGCATGGAGTTATAGCAGCTGGAGATTCACGGCGACTGAGTTTTTTAATGTAAGAGATGCATATGAATATTCTTTGGTACGGCGCTTCTCCATTACCTGGTCTTCGTCATAAGTTAGAAATACGTGGACTCAAACTACTCGAAAATCCAGATAAGGGAGAAATTCCTGATCAAGTACTTGGCTCAAGTCTTGTCGCGGTATTCGATCACAGTGGAGCGGATAAAAGCAATATACATTTAGATACTTATACGCGACTGCTTCCACAATTCATCAATCACGGACTTCATATTCTTATACTATCTAGTCGCGATAGAAAACATGCCATTGAGGAAGATTTAAAGCAATTGTATCCAGATTTTTTCTGGAATGAAGAAATAGTATTCCTGACAGATCTAAAAGGGATAAATTTCGACAGCATTATTTCATTTCAGCGCCCTCAGCAGCGGGTAAATATTAGAATTGTTAAACTTGATAAGTCTGAAGAACTAAAACAGGATGAACGATTATTAGTCTGTCGCGCATTCCAGAAAGCTGAGGAAGTGCACATTCGTGAACTTAAATCTGGTTTCACAGATTCTCGCGTATTTTTGGCGTACGAAAAAAGGAAAGAGAGTTCTATAGCACATTGGACACAATCTCGATTGGTAAAGATTGGTGATCGGAAGAATATAGCCTATGAAATAAAAGCTATGAAAGAGGTTTCTCCATTTGTTCCTTTTGAATTGCGGCCAAATTTGGAAGTACATATCGAGGGGTTTTCTAGGTCTGTTTATGTTGCCGATTTTGTGGAAAAATCAGAATCAATGCTCGAAGCCGCAAGAGGCGGTCGTGCGGAAACAGCTATTTCTAATTTATTTAACCGTACACTTCAGCTTTGGCGTGATCGCGCTTGGCAGTGCATTCCACAATCTAAAGAGTCACTTGCATTGGCAGCGGAGCGATTAAAAATCATTTCTCCTGATGTGATTCAAAAAGAATATTTGGATTCAGTAACAACTGATGACGACGCCGGGTTTGATGTTAATGCATTGTGGTCTCGCCTAGTAGAAATATCATTCGAACATCGCGCGGCTACTATTCACGGTGACTTACATGGTGACAATGTTCGTGTACGAGGTGACGATGCAATTCTGATTGATCTTGGTGCCGTAAAAGGTACAGATGAAATTGGAAATGGCGCACCGGTTTGTTTTGACGTGGCGATGCTTGAAGTAGCGTTAATTTTTACCTGTACCGAAGAAGAAAATAGGAATGAACAATTTGAACAACCAAAATGGGAAACCGCTATTCGGCGGTTTTATGACCTAAAGGCTATTTTAAGTCCGCCAAAGCCAAATTCTGAACCTAAACATGACGAATATTTTTGGATGTTTGGTTGTTTACGGCGTGTGCGAGCCTTCGGTATTTATGAGCAAAGTGATAATCATGAATATGCAATAGCGCTAGTAATCGCTCTATGGCGTTTGTGCAAGTTTAAATCTCTGTCAAATGCCGATAGGGGGCGTAGAGTTGTTGCGCTGGATATAGGAGCTAAATTAATCAGGCAAATTGAAGCTGAAAGAAGAATATCGTCATGAAAAACAGAGCTAAAAGAATTCGAGATAGAGGAACTGTATCTCACCGCCGTGATGCCGATCCATTAATGGAACAGCCTGGCGATTTCGTTCTTGTAAATCGAGGTGTACTACGGTCGTTTGTTATGCGTTGCCCTGATGGCTGTGGCGAGACGCTCACGATCAATCTGGATTCGCGAACAGACAAAGCCTGGCGCTTTTATCGAAAACGCAACCAAATTTCGGTGTTTCCCTCGGTATGGCGTGACACTGGCTGCTGTAGTCATTTCATCATTTGGAATCACGTTATTGTCTGGTGTGACAAGTATTGGGATGATAGTGATGTCATCGTAGAAGATGAGATCGAATTACGAAGAAGGGTGCTGTCAGTTTGCACCAAAGACTGGCTGCACTATACGCAGATAGCAGGAAAACTGGACGAAGTACCTTGGGACATTAACTGGACATGCTCTCAGCTAGTTCGTCGTGCTAATGCCTTGGTGGAGGGCAATGATAAGTTGCGTGGTTTTTTCAGGGTACCCTAGATCTGGTTATGTGCTGAAAAAATGGTCGTCCTGATAAATGACTAATTTATTGATATGACTAGCAGTTTTTGATTCAGAATTAATGGCGGCTTTAAAATCGGAATAGGCAGCTGATTTAATTGGAATATACAGAATATTTTATAAATTCAACAAATATTCGCCACTATGTCCTATTTTTACACGCATGTTGGCTGTATGCGATTGAGAGATTTTTCATGAATAAAGAACTCGAATTAGAACAAGAAAATGCTCGCAAAAACTCTGAAATCGTTATTATCCGATTACCAAACAGACTGGCAAAGAGAGAAGGCTTGTTGCTAACGAAGTTTTTTAATCATCAAGGTAATCCGTTAACGAAGCTTAAGGATCTCTACAGCTTTATGGATGAATTATTTTCTTTTGTTCATCAATTCACTCCCTGCAAAAAGGGTTGCAGTTCATGTTGTTACTACGACGTATCTATTTCTGAACTTGAAATTCAATACATTGAGGGTGCTACGAAAATCAAGCGATCAAAAAATCCTAAGCAGTCTTCGTCTTTCCATGGTACACCCTGTCCATTTTTGAAAGCAGGTGTTTGCAGTATTTATGAGTATCGGCCGTTTTTTTGCCGCCAACATGTAGCCCTTACCCGAACATCAATATGGTGTCATCCTGATAAATGCGGCACTGGCGAGTTTACACTTTTAAAATTTTCCGAAATACTCAGAAGTTACAACTTCATCATTCGTGAAAATGATAATGCTTCGATTTTCGACATCCGTCAAATATTTCAATAGTTGAAGACCATGCAAAACCAGGCGGTGCACTATTTCGGTATTTTATTCAAAATAACTATTTATGGGTGTTTTACGACTGGTTACGCTGGCGAATGCTCCCGATCTATTAACTGCCGCCTCAGATTTATATGCCTCCTATTAATAGCTGAGCGATGATTAGAATCAATGGTCCCATTCCAAGTTGGACACTCTAAAACCATAAAGCAACCGACATGACCGAATCAAATCACATCAGCCCACTGGATAGCGGTATTGCCGTGATTCATTCCAATCAATTGGAAGAACTCCGTGATGTGGTGGAATATTGGCTACGCCAACACCCGCTAGCCCCCTTGGAAAACGAGATTTTCTTGGTGCAAAGCAATGGTATGGGGCAGTGGTTAAAACAAAATCTCGCCCAAAACGCCTTATTGGGCGTCGCGGCCGCGACTAAAATGCAATTGCCCTCGTTGTTCATCTGGAGTGCCTATCGTGCAGTACTGGGTGAGCAAATTCCCAAAGAGCAACTCCTGGCCAAAGCCCCGCTGATTTGGCGTTTGTATCGTTTGTTGCCCAAGCTGATCACACAATCCGGCTTTGAAACACTGGCCAGCTTTTTGGCGGATGACAATAACAGCCGAAAACGCTATCAACTGGCCGAACAACTCGCGGATTTGTTCGACCAATATCAGGTATACCGTTCGGACTGGATTTCGGATTGGGCCGAAGAGCATGATGTCTTGCGTAACGCCCATGGTGAAATCAAGCCTCTACCCGAACAACAACACTGGCAAGCCGCCTTGTGGCGCGCGGTGCTTCAGGATTTGGGCGAGAAGTCCATGCTGTTCGCCAGTCGAGCGTCAGTGCATGCCCAGTTTATGACGCATATTGATACCCTGGAGCAGCGTCCTGCGGGGATTCCTCGGCGGATTATTTTGTTTGGGTTATCGTCCCTGCCGCAACAATCGCTAGAAGTGTTGGCCAAGCTGGGTAAGTTTTGTCAGATTGTGTTGTTTGTCCATAACCCTTGCCAGCATTATTGGGCCGACATAATCGAAGACAAAGAACTCCTCAAAGCCGAGCGGCGGCGTCAGTCCTATAAAGCGGGGATGACGTCTTCATTGACCGCCGAAGAACTGCATCTGCATGCGCCGCCTTTATTGGCTGCCTGGGGTAAACAGGGACGTGACTACATCCGTTTGCTGGATCAGTTTGATGAAACCCAGCACTATGAACACTGGCATTGGCCACAGAACAAAATCGATCTATTCAAAGACTATGGGGAACTCGGTCAACGTAGCTTATTGCAGCATCTCCAGCAGTCCATTCTCGATCTGGAGCCTTTGCCTGCCGAGCCCATACTCCTGCCAACAGCGGATGATTCCATCGCCTTTCATATCGCCCACAGCCCGCAGCGTGAAGTCGAAATTCTGCACGATCAGTTGCTCGCCCGTTTTGCCGCTGCCAAACAACACCGGGAACCGCTTTACCCGCGCGATGTGATTGTGATGGTGCCGGACATCAATCAATATGCGCCGCATATCCGCGCGGTGTTTGGCCAGATTCAAGCGGATGATCCGCGCTATATTCCCTACAGTTTGGCCGACCAACAGCAACGCGGTCAAAACCCCATGCTGGTGGCCGTCGAGGCCTTACTGAATTTACCCGAATCGCGTTTTGCCGTCAGCGAATTTCTGGGCTTGCTGGAAGTGCCGGCACTGCGAGCCCGTTTTGCTATCGATGAAGCGGCAATTCCCAAATTACATCAATGGATAGAAGAAGCCGGCATTCGTTGGGGCTTGAATGCCGAACAACGCACCCATGCGGTGAGTATGCCGTCCCATCTGGAGGCCAATACCTGGCAGTTTGGTTTACGCCGAATGTTATTGGGTTATGCGGTGGGTACCGGCGAGGCCTTTGCACAGATCGAGCCTTATGCGGAAATTGGCGGGCTTGAGGCGCAATGGGTGGGCGACTTATCCTTTCTGCTGGAGTCGCTTGAGAAATACGCCTTGTTACTCAAGCGTGAACAAAATATCAAAGATTGGCAACGGACCTTGTTAGCACTGCTGGAGGACCTTTTTAGCGTCAGCAACGACCAGGAACGAAAAACCCTGGAAATCCTGACCAGTTCCTTAGCTAAGTGGGGCCAGTCCTGCGAGCAAGCGGGCTTAATGGAAACGGATACGATGCCGATTAATGTGGTGCGTGAGGCCTGGCTCTCCAGCGTGGATGAACCGTCCTTGCATCAACGCTTCCTCAGTGGCCGCGTCAACTTCTGTACCTTGATGCCGATGCGCGCCATTCCGTTCCGGCTGATTTGCCTGTTGGGCATGAATGATGGCGACTATCCGCGCAATCAACAAGCGCCCAGCTTTGATCTGATGAGTCACCGAGGCCAATATCGTCCCGGCGACCGTTCGCGCCGGCAGGACGATCAGTACCTGTTTCTGGAGGCCATATTGTCGGCAAGGCAGCAGCTGTATATCAGCTGGGTGGGACGCAGCATACGCGATAACAGTGAGCGACCGCCTTCCGTGTTGATCAGTCAATTACGCGAAGTATTAGCTCAGGGATGGCGGCTTGCGGATGAGGTTTCCTTACTGGCGTCCTTGACCGTCGAACATCCATTGCAACCGTTTAGCCTGGCCTATGTCTTGCAAAATCGAGATCCAAGGCTGTTTACCTATGCGCGGGAATGGTATGAGCCGGCAACGGATAGCCATTTATCCGAGCGATCCGTACCCAATCCGGAAGAAAAAGGGTTTACGCTTACCCTGGAGTCGCTTGCTCGTTTTTTGAAAGCCCCGGTCAAAGCCTTCTGCAATCATACCCTGAAGTTTGGCTTCGATGAGGAAACGGTCACCAGCGAAGATCATGAACCCTTTGGCTTTGACGCGTTGCAAGCCTATGTATTGAGTGAAGCCTTGCTGCAACGCTTAAACAGCGAACAGGCGAACGGCGCCGATCTCGATGACACCGCGGCGTTTTTTACCCAGCAACAATCCGCCATGGCCCAGCAGGGCTTGCTGCCTTTAGGCGGGTTTGCTCAGGCCACCTATGACGCCATCAGCGAACCGGTCAAATTGGCTTGGCAGCAGTACCAAGCAATACTGCCCGTCTGGTCCAGCGAACTCGAAGCTCATGCCACCCATTTGCCGCCCTTTACCCTGGCCGATGGGGTGACGGTACAGTTGACGGGTGATTTGAGCCAGTTACGGCGTAGCAGCGATCAGCAGGGGGATGGCTTGATTTATTTGACCGCTCAGCGATTGATCAATAAAGACAAGACCCTCAAATACCCCAATTTGTTATTACATTGGGTGCAACATCTGGCGGCGTGTGCCGATCATTTACCGGTACAGACGCTGGTGATTGCCGCCGATACGGTGATTGAAATCCCCGCCATTGATCAAGCCGAAGCTTATGCGCACCTGCAATCCCTGGTCGAAGTGTATCACCAAGGCATGCAAGCCCCGTTGCCGGTGGCCTGCAAAACCGCTTTTGCCTGGCTGGCCGCCGCTGCCAACAGTGATCAGGATAAAGCCCTGGAAAAAGCCATCAGCCGATACCAAGGGGATGATTGGACGCCAGGGGAGGTAGATTATGATGCCTATCTGACACGATTCTTTCCGGATTTTGCCAGTTTAAACCAAAGCCCTCAGGAAACCGCTCAAGAGTCGGGTCAAAACACCGATCAAGACAAGGCTTTTCAATATTGGGTGGAAACGCTGTATCAACCGGCCTTTAATCAAATCCAGCAAACCGAAATCGCACAGGGAGCGTCAGAATGAGTACGGCTATTGCGTTAAATCCGGTGACGTTTCCCTTGTCCGGGACCCGCTTGATTGAGGCCAGCGCCGGGACGGGTAAGACTTATACCATTGCGGCACTCTATGTGCGCTTGATACTGGGGCATCAACCCGACGACTCACTCCCAAGGCGTGAGTTATTGCCTCCGGAAATTCTGGTGGTCACGTTTACCGAAGCTTCGACTAAAGAATTGCGCGAACGGATTCGAGAACGTCTTAGCCAGGTTGCGCGTTTTTTCCGTGAGCAACCGGTGAAAAGCGATGCCTTTCTGGAAGCCATCCGCGCGGATTATGATCCGGCTCTCTGGTCAGCCTGTGCCCGGCGTCTGGAACTGGCCGCCAACTGGATGGACGAAGCGGCTGTCTACACCATCCATAGCTGGTGTAATCGCATGTTGCAACAACATGCGTTCGATAGTGGCAGCCTGTTTCATCAGGAGGTCAATACCGACGATACCGAACTGTTGAACGAAGTCGTTAGAGATTATTGGCGCACGTTCTATTACGAAATGGCGCACGACGACCCGGACTTTCTGGCGCTCTATAGCCTTTTTCAGCAACCGGATAACTTACTCGGGGAAATTCGAACGCTGTTAAATAACGCCGATCCGATCGCGAACTGCCTAACGCCCGATCAAGACATCAAAACTTTGATGACAGCAATCAATACCGCCAAACAAGAGGCTTTGCAATCACTCAAGCAGCCATGGGGGGCATGGGCGAATGAAATTAAATCCCTCTTGGAAGCAGCCGTTAAAAGCAAAGTATTGCCCGGTAAAAACTATAAATCCAATTACATTCAGAACTGGATCGATAAACTTATCTCCTGGAGTTCTGATCCGAATCAGGCGTCGCTTGAACTCGGAACGGGGTTTAAAAGCCTATCGCCGGCCGGTATGGCAAACCTCGCCAATGCCGGCCAAACGCCGCCCGCGCATCCCGGCTTTGAGGCGATTAGCCAATTGCCGGGGCAACTGGCTGCGCTACCGAACTTAAAAATTGAACTGATCAAACATGCCATCCACTGGATTCGCAACCGTTACGACAGTGAAAAGCAACGTGTGGCGCGGATGACGTTCGATGACATGCTGACCCGCCTTGATCAAGCCCTGCAAGGCAACAACGGTCAGCGCTTGGCAAGCGTGATTCGGCAGCAATACCCCATCGCCTTAATCGATGAGTTTCAGGATACCGACCCGGTGCAATACCGTATCTTTTCCACCCTGTATCCGGCAGAGGGTGATGCAGAATTGGGTTGTTTGATGATCGGCGACCCCAAACAAGCGATCTACTCGTTCCGGGGCGCCGATATTTATACCTATCTCAGGGCACATCAGGATACGGCGGGGAAGCATTACACGCTAGGCACTAACTACCGCGCTACCCAACATCTGGTGGACGCGGTGAATCAGGTCTTTCTATATGCCGATCAGCAACCCAACGGGGCCTTTCGGTTCAAACGCGAGAATGATAATCCCTTGCCGTTCATTGCGGTGGCCGCCCAGGGCCGTGAGGATGAATGGGTCATCAACGATCTGGCGGCGCCGGCCTTAACGCTCTGGCATTGGGATATCACCGACGCCGATGGCCAGCTAAAGCCCGTGGGACTGCCGGAATATCGGCAAACCATGGCCGAAGTGACGGCCAGCGAGATTGTGGGCTTGCTGAATTTGGCGACGCAAGGCCGTACCGGTTTTAAATCGTCAAAAAAGTTAAAGTCCTTACAGCCCTCGGATATTGCGATTTTAGTCAGAAGCGGCGCCGAAGCCAAAGTGATGCGAAACGCACTGGCCAGACGCCAATTGCGTAGCGTCTATCTGTCCGAGCGCGACTCGATCTTTGCCAGCCGTGAGGCTACAGACCTCTTGCTGTGGCTGAAAGCGCTCGCCGAACCGCGTAATGAACGCAAGGTGCGCACCGCGTTAAGTACCGCCACCTTTGGTTGGTCTTATCAAGCGCTGCAGCAACTGGCGATTGATGAGCCCGGCTGGGAAGAGCAATTGGAACGTTTCCTGGGGTATCAGGCGCGCTGGCAACTGGATGGTATTTTGCCGACCTTGCGGCAACTGATGAGCGATTATGGCTTGCATGCGCGGCTCACCGCGGACAGTGAAGGCGAACGCTGCATCACTAATCTATTGCATCTGGCGGAGCTTCTGCAACAAGCCAGCGGCCAGCTCGAAGGCGAGCAGGCTTTAATCCGTTATCTGGCGGAGGCTATCGAAGCCGAGAGTAGTCAATCCGGCGACGAAGGTATTATCCGTCTGGAAAGCGATGCCAATCTGATCAAAATCGTCACCATCCATAAATCCAAGGGCCTTGAGTATCCCTTGGTGTTTCTGCCTTTTATATGCAGCTTTCGGGAAATCAACAGCCGTTTCAATACCCACTATCGCTATCACGATGAACAGCAAACCCTCAACATCGATTTGACGAAGGCGGATGACATTAGGGCGTTAAGCGATGAAGAACGCCTGCAGGAAGACTTGCGCTTACTGTATGTCGCCATGACCCGAGCGCAGCATGCCTGCTGGTTAGGAGTTGCGCCGATTAAATTCGGCAATACCAAGGAATGCCAGCTGGAAAAATCCGCCATGGGTTCTCTGTTGAACTGGCAAGCCGGATTGCCAGCCGGCGAATTGGGTTCACAACTGACGCTGCTGAAAGGCCATTGCGAGTCCATCCTGCTGACCGGCTTACCCACCATCAACGATGAGCTTTACCTGGCCCCGCAACAAACGGAGCAATTGGAATCCACGCGAATCGCCGCCGCCAGAATTGCCAATAATTGGTGGGTGGCGAGCTACAGCGCCTTGCAAATTGAAGAGACCCCGTTGATTCAGGAGGAGCAACCGCCTCTGCCGCAGGAGCTGGAAACCGCTCGGGACGATAAACAAAATGATGAAGCGGACCTGAATGTCGCGCCGACGCTAAGGCCACTGGCCGGCATCCACGGTTTAGCCCGAGGCTCAGGGCCTGGGGTGTTGATTCATGACCTGCTGGAGCAGTGCGCACAATTAGGTTTTTCGGTTGTGCAGGCCAATCCAGCGCTCGGACTACAGTTAATCCAAAAGGGCTTTACCGCCAGTGAATGGGCTCACAAACAAGAGATTATTGCCTCGGCATTATCGGTCTGGTTAAGCATGCCCTTGTTGGAAGGTGAAAATCTGAGTTTGGCTCAACTGGGTGCCGACGCCTATCAAGCTGAAATGGAGTTTCTGCTGGGGGCTGACTCCGTGGATGTTCAAGCCTTAGACCAGCTGGTGACCCGACATACCTTTGCTGGACAACCCCGGCCTAGTCTGCTGCCGAGATATGTCAACGGCTTATTAAAAGGCTTTATGGATTTGGTGTTTGTGTATAAGCAGCAATATTACGTGGTGGATTACAAGTTTAATAGCCTGGGCAATGATGATGCGAGTTATACGCTACAGGCACTGGAACAGGCGATGTTGTCAAAACGCTATGATTTGCAATATTCACTCTATTTATTGGCGTTGCATCGTTTGCTGAAGGTGCGGTTGGGTACACAGTACGATTACGAAAAACATATTGGCGGCGGGCTTTACTTGTTTCTGCGTGGATCGCAAAGCCCAAGCGGTGGCCGGCTGTTGACTAAACCGCCGCGTGAACTCATCGAAGGCCTGGATAAACTGTTTTCGGCATCGACGCTGAATGGAGACACACTATGACGCAGGGATTATCCGTACTGGAACACATGGATCAATGGATAGTGCGGGGTTGGTTAAGCCACTTGAACAGAGCTTTCGTCCGATTTCTACTCGATCAGGATCAGGATGCGAGCGATGCCGTCCTGTGGGCCGGGGCTCTGGTCAGTCACCAGCTGGATCGAGGTGAAGTGTATCTGGATTTAGAAAAACTCTGTCAACAGCCTGGCTTAACGCTGGCCATTCCGACCGATGATGCCTGGAAAGTCGAGCATGAATTGGCAAACCGCGAGTTATCGGCGCTGCAAGCATTTAATTTGGAACATTGGCTATCGGCGCTGAAACAATCGAAGCTGGTTGCGTTGGGGCAGGGCAGCACACCTTTGGTTTTGGAAGGGGGGCGTTTATATTTACGGCGTTACTGGCACTATCAACAAACCCTGAATACGAGTATTCAACAACGCTTGCTGCCAATCCGAGAGCATTTGCCCGTCGCGTTGCGCGATCAATTAACAGCCTTGTTTCCTGCTATCCCTGAAACAGCTGAAAACTCAAAGATCCCAGATTGGCAAAAAATCGCCTGTGTGTTGGCTTTGCGTTCGCGGTTTACCATCATTACCGGTGGACCGGGTACCGGTAAAACCACGACGTTGACGAAGCTTTTAGCACTATTGATTAACCTAACTCAATACGAATCAAACCACACGAAAAAGCTGAATATTTTATTAGCCGCACCCACCGGCAAAGCGGCCGCTAGGGTCAGTGAATCCATTGGCAAGGCGCTGGATCATCTGAACGTCAGTGAGGACATCAAACAAGCCATCCCCAAGAAAGCCAGCACGTTGCATCGCTTACTGGGAAGCCGGCACGACTCTCGGCGATTTGTTCATCATCGAGATAATCCCATCGTCGCGGATATTGTGGTTGTCGATGAGGGCTCGATGATAGATCTGGAAATGATGGCCTCGTTGCTCGATGCGCTACCGGATACCGCCCAATTAATATTGCTGGGCGACAAGGATCAATTGGCGTCGGTCGAAGCCGGTTCTGTGATGGGGGATTTATGCTTTGGCGCCGAAAACAGTGCCTATGACGAATCAACACGGGCATGGATTAGCCAGTATGCAGGCGAGCTGTTAGATACGCCCGCCATTACCGGTTCGGCGATCAACCAACAAACCATCATGCTTCGTTATAGCCACCGGTTTAATGAGCTCAGTGGTATTGGCCAGCTGGCCAAAGCGGTGAATCTAGGGAATGCCGAGCAAGCCCAAACCGTCTTGAATAATCTAAGCACCTATGCGGATTTAATACCTGAACCGCGTACAGAGTATTTAAAGCTGAGAGAACAGCCTAATCCGGATGCGGCAAACCGCTTGTTAAAAAAGCTGGTGACCCTGAATGCCGGCGTCAATGACAACGGCAAACCCAATGATCGTCAAGGCTATGGCTATTATCTGGCGGTGATCGAAGAAAATCGTCCTGCCGATAGCGCCCAATACGATGACTGGGCTAAACAAGTACTAGTAGCCTTTGATACCTTCCAGGTGCTCTGCGCTCTGCGCCGTGGCGTCTGGGGGATAGAAGAGCTCAATCAGCGTATCGAAGACTGGTTGTTTCCACAACAAAAGCCCAGCCTTTGGTATGAAGGCCGTCCCGTCATGGTGACTCGGAATGATTACAATTTGGGCCTGATGAACGGCGATATCGGCATTGCCCTTAAAGACAGCAACGGAAAACTAAGGGTGGCATTTCCAAACGACGATCCCTTGGCTGACATCAAGATACGCTGGATATCGCCGATGCGGCTGCCGGATGTGGAAACCGCTTTTGCCATCACGGTTCATAAATCCCAAGGCTCAGAGTTTAGCCATGTGGCCTTGGTGCTGCCTGAAAACAGAAGTCCTGTTATCACCCGTGAACTGATCTACACGGGCATCACCCGAGCGAAAGAAAACTTCACCTTGCTGGAAAGTAGTGGGGATGTGTTTAATCAAGCAATTTTGGCATCTTGCATTTTTATGTAACTGTTTTTAATACGATTAAAAAATTTCGAGGGTTTGAGCTGAGAACGGTGGGCGAAGTCCAACGGTACCGGTTGCATAGTCGTCCACTCTGTTGGCGCCAGTCGAAAATTGACCAGGGGGCTTTAGTGGTTCAGCGTACACCACTGGGTGGTTTTAGTCGACCCGACTAAGTGAGTTCCTTTTAGGGTTGATGGACCGTTGCAAGGATGGGCGACTCCCGCTTGGTGGCTTCCCTAGACTGGATACGCTGTTTGGCAGTGGCGCTGCTGTGTTTAAATCTGAATGAGTCGTTACCGGTTCCCATAATCTGGCAATGATGGGTCAGACGATCCAGTAATGCGGTGGTCAGCTTGGCATCGATAAACACGCTAGTCCATTCCGAGAAGTTCAAGTTGGTCGTCATGATGACGCTCGTGCGTTCGTAAAGCTTGGATAGTAAGTGGCATAGCAGTGCGCCGCCGGCCTGTGAAAACGGTAAATAGCCTAACTCATCTAAAATCACACAATCCACTTGCATCAGACTGATCGCCAAGCGTGACCATCAGACAAAACTTGATGGCAGTATCCGAAAACTTCTCAGCCCGACCTCGCTTACCACTGCCAGGAGCTAACCAATCCATCTTTTTATCAATCCACAGCAGCATTGCGCCTCTCTGCTTCAGAGATTGATTGTAATCAGGCCAGTTTTGGGTGCGGTATTTCTTCGGTTGTGGCTTGGGCATTCCAGTTGGGGATTAGTGAATTCCCTTGTAACATGGGGCTGTTGTCTATTTATGCAACAAAGCCCTAAGGCGATAAAATACCAACGTTTGGAAATCAGGCATGAAAAAAAAGAACAGAAATAATTCTAGCCCTTCATTCGGTGTCGTTACTGATTTATATCTTGGGGACATGCGATTCAGGGCAGACGAAAAAACTCTGCACGAGCTTCAGGTTTATCAGATCGAACTCGAGATGCAAAACGATGAGTTACATCGCATTCAGACTTCACTGGCTGAATCCCAGGATCGCTATTATGAACTTTTCGAATTCGCGCCAGTTGCTTATCTAACGCTAACAGAGCAAGGATTGATAACGGAAGCAAACATAACCTGTAGCAACTTGTTGGGAGTGGAGCGCGAGCAATTGACCAACCACCAATTTACGCAGTTCGTCTCACCGGAAAATAGCGATTGTTGGCATAAATTATTGATGCAAATAATTGAGCGCGGCGGAAATCAACGATGCGAACTAGCATTACGTCGAGCCGATGGCACACCAGTAATAGTCAATATCGATTGCCTATCGAAAAAAACCGAAGGAGCACCCGCAACTGTATTCGTTACGCTCACCGACATCTCTGCTCGCAAACAGATAGAGCAACTATTACGCATTGCCGGAAACGCTTTTGAAATGCAAAGCGGAATTCTGGTCGCCGATATCAATAAAGTCATTTTGCGAGTGAATCAGGCATTCACTCGCATCACGGGATACGCCATCGAGGAGGTGATAGGTCAACAGCCATCGCTACTCAGCTCGGGGAGGCACGACAGACATTTTTACCATACTATGTGGGCAACCGTAAAACGCGAGGGATACTGGCAAGGCGAAATCTGGGATAAACGTAAAAGCGGCGAAATATTTCCGGTTTGGCTGGTCAATACCGCTATAACGGATGATACTGGAAGGGTGTCGTATTATGTGGGCTCTTTCACCGACATCACCCTGCATAAGCAGACCGAACTTCACCTACAAGTGTTGCGACAGCAGTCGGAACATCAGTTGGGAATTGCGGTAAACAAATTGGAACAGCTTAGGGCGGAGTCTACAGAGGTGAAAACCGCTCTGAGCGTTCTGCTTAAACAACAAAATATCGACTGTACTGACGTCCGACACCAAATTATTGTCGAGTTAAAACAGACCGTCGCGCCGTTTATTGAGAAATTGAAAGCAAGCGGGGTGAACAGAGCACAGGCCGATTTATTAAACATTATTGGGGCCAATCTACAACAAGTCACCCAATCATACGGCGGCGATTTAACCTTCCCTGTCTACCAGCAATTAACCCCGGTCGAAATTCAAGTAGCATCATTAATCAGACAGGGTCTATCCACTAAGACGATAGCCGCAACCTTATCGCTTTCTCCAGAAACTATCAGCGTTCACCGTAAACATATACGTAAAAAACTTGGCTTGGATAGTAAGAATATTAATCTGCGTAGTTATTTACTTACACTCACAAAATAATGCCATCTGGCTGTCTAAGCATATGCCGGACGATAGTGGTTATCTATATACCCATTCTATAACTGTTTATACCCTATTTATTCCCCTTTCTTTGCCGGGCATCTAGGTTAAAGTTAGTGACGCTTACTGCATAGATGAATTAGTTCGAATTGTTGTGGAATTCGGGAACGGTTGGCATTCACACGGGCGTTCGCCCATGGCAGTAACTGGAAATGTCTGAAGACTGTCATGGAATGCAATCATAGAATGAAAACTAATAGATCTTCTTGCATGCAAATTTCAAACAAATCCGACCTACTCGAAGCCACCATCAATGACCATTTCGAATTCGACAACTATCGAGAACTATTGTTGTCCTGTAATGCACACGCAGCGCTAACCGAAAACGCCAGGGTAATTATTAATTTTGAGAGTGTCCGCCATGTCAATAGTTGTGCGATCGGAGTGCTGTTAGTGCTGTCGGAATCCATGCCTGGCGGTATTCGGATCAATTTAAGGCATTGTGGCGACAACGTCATGAGCTTTTTTAATTCCGGCCTGCTTGATAAGTATTTCAGCGGCTGCCCAAACGGCTTACCGGCATCGAGTTACTGCAGCTGTTTCGAGAACAATCGCCCGACTTCGGATTGGTATTGTGGCGCGGACAGCCCCTCTCTGTTACCCCAAAGTTAATTGAAACCGCCCGTTATCTTTCATGGAAATCATGCTTTTTGATTCTAGCAATCTGGCTGGGTTGATGCCGCATGGCTACTGCATTAAATGGTCACCGGAAATCCTGTGGACGTATGTAGTTTCTGATTCCCTCATCGCGCTGGCCTATTTTTCAATTCCCGCGGTACTGGCATTTTTTGTCATACAGCGTGAAGGGCTGCACTTTCGTTGGATATACCTGATGTTCAGCGCCTTCATTTTGGCCTGTGGCACGACTCACTTGATGTCTATTGTGTTGTTATGGCAACCGATGTACGGGCTGGATGCGATGATTAAAGCATTAACCGCTGTAGTCTCGGTGGCCACAGCGATTTTACTGGTACGACTCATTCCCGATGCATTGAAGTTGCCCAGTCATCAACAGCTGGAATCCGAAATCAGCGAAAGAAAAGCGGCTCAGTTAGAACTGCAGGAAAGCGAGTCCAGGTTAAAGGCTCTCAGTCAGCAGCTTACCGGTCTGGTCGAAGCCATTCCCGATGCCATCTTATTTAGCGATGCGCAGGGGCAGTTACAAGTTGTCAACGAGCATGCTATTCATCTTTGCAGACTGCATAACCTGGACTGGCGCGGCAAAACATACCGGGAGCTGGCTTTCTGGCCGCTCGACCAGTTAGAGAAACAGATCAGATTGTTTTCAAATGAGGAAATGGTCTGGGAAGCAGGGCATCTCATCATGTTTGAAGATCAAACTATCAACGATGAGGGCCGTTTGATCGACGTAGAAGTGCGTAAAACCCCTATCTTTCGCGAAAACGGTCAGCGTAAAGGCATGGTGATTCTTTGTCGGGATATCAGCAATATCAAGCGAGCGGAAAAAGAATTGCGTATTGCGGAGACGACCATAGAGTCTCAAGAAGGCATTCTTATTACTGATGAAAACAATATTATCTTGAGAGTCAATCGCGCGTTTACTCGGCTAACCGGATATCTCCCCGAAGAGGTCATCGGCCAAAGACCGTCAATTCTCAAGTCAGGACGGCACGATCCAGGGTTTTATCGCGCCCTGTGGAATACACTTGAGCGTGAAAAATTCTGGCAAGGGGAAGTTTGGGACAGGCGCAAAAACGGCGAAATATACCCCAAATGGTTGACTATACATACCGTGTGCGAAGGCAATGGACGTGTTAGCAATTACGTGGCGACTTTTAGCGACCTGAGTCAGCATAAGGCAGCGCAAGATGCCTTGCATCGCCTTGCTTACTACGATCCGCTTACCGATTTACCAAATCGGCGTTTATTGCAGGAACAGTTGCAACAGGCTTTAAGTAATTGTGCCATCAGCCATCAATATGGCGCAGTGTTAATGTCTGATCTCGACCATTTCAAAACCATCAACGACACTATGGGCCATCAGTTCGGCGATCAGGTGTTGATTGAAACGGCAGCACGCATAAAAGCCAGCCTACGTCAGGGGGACATTGTTGGCCGGCTAGGTGGCGACGAATTCATTATCCTGCTGCAAAATTTGGGCGACGAGGAAAATCAGGCAAGCGCAAATGCCGAAGAAGTCGGTCAAAAGATCCTTCAGGCCATCACACCACCCATTTCCATAGACGATCAAGATCGTTATTGTTCCATCAGCATTGGCGTCAGTTTATTCCACGAAAATAGTAATTCGGTCGACGAGATACTCAAATGCGCGGATGCTGCGCTTTACCAAGCTAAGGACGCAGGTCGCACCACTTTACGGTTCTACGACCCGGAAATGCTGGCATCGTTGGAATCGAACATGCACATGGAATTTGATCTTCATCATGCATTGCAGCTGGGTCAGTTGGAATTGTATTACCAGGCGCAGGTTGACTGTTCCGGCAATGTTTTCGGTGCCGAAGTCTTGCTGCGATGGCTGCATCCGTTGCGAGGCATGGTGTCTCCTGTCGAATTTATCCCTATTGCAGAAGAATCCGGTTTAATTTTGCCTATCGGTAAATGGGTATTGCAAACCGCATGCGAACAACTCAAAGCATGGGGAGAAAATCCGCTCACTGAAGGGTTGCATTTAGCTGTCAATATCAGTGCCAGACAATTTCGGCAGTGTGATTTTGTCGAGCAGATATTCGAGATTCTGGAAAACACGGGTGTGAATCCGACAAAACTAAAACTGGAACTCACGGAATCGCTGGTATTACATAACGTTACCGATACGATCGAAAAAATGCACGAACTGAAAAAGACGGGGGTGCGTTTTTCAATGGACGATTTCGGCACTGGTTACTCATCACTAGCTTATCTTAAACAGCTACCGCTTACCCAGCTCAAGATAGATCGGTCATTTGTTCGAGACATTCTGGTTGACCCATCCGACGCTGTGATTGCACAGACGATTATTGGCATGGGTCACAACTTGGGGCTGAATGTAATCGCAGAGGGTGTGGAAACAGAAGAGCAACGAGCTTGCCTTGAACAGATTGGTTGCGACGCATTTCAAGGATATCTATTTAATAGGCCCCAGCCGCTGGGTGAATTCGAATTGTTTGTCGCCAAAAATGCAATTTCCTTAATTGATTAGGGTTCCAGATAGTTCAATCGCAATTTGATCAGTATTGGTTACGGTCATTTTTCCTTTCCCTTCACCACGCCGCATGGAAAACATCGAGCACGGAATTCCGATGGCTTTAACCGTGGTGCTAACCAGCCTAGATAAATTGGCTTTGGAGAATTCCCCGTTCTAATTGTGTCGGCGCCAGTGAAATTCACAATCTGCGTATTTGGGATATGCATGCCAGCTTTGACTCTTTCCGAAATCGATGGGTTCATGGGCGACATAGGCCAATCTATTTTTGTGATTCCGTTGGGTCGAAACTTGGAATTCACGACCCTAGCCGACTTTGTCGAGGAGGGGAGTAATACTGCAGATCTGCAGTGTTTTGGTCACCATTACATTTAAACCCAATTTATCGATTTTCAAGTTTTGTCCATGGAGAGTTTTATGAGCATATTAAATCTGTTTACCAATCGCGAGACTGCTGCCGCCGCAGAAAATTTTCTGTCATTTCTGGATAACAGCAGTAACGGCGTGATATTTTTCGATCAAAAATTGATGGCAACGCATGCTAGTAAAACGGCAAAGCAACTGTTCAGGGAGCATAGGCAGGCTTTCGAAGCTACAGTTCCCAAATTCGATATAGCCAATATCGCCGGGGTTCATCTAAGTACACTTAACTTGATTCCGCAACAGGTTTTGGAGGGGCTGCGCGACAACAAAAGCTGGACGCGCATGCTAACGTTGGGGACGGATAAATTTCATTTCACCTTGACCCCGTTCACCGACAAAAACCAGGCGTTCACTGGCGCCATGCTGGAATTCTGGTGGGCGACCGATTACCAAAAACTGGAAGAGGAGTCGGTGCGCTCGTCTTCCATTGTTCGCGAGATGTCCATACCAATTATGACGTGCGACTTGAATCGCGTCGTTACCTCCCTAAATCCCGCTGTTTTGGCATTGTTAACCAAGCATCAATCCGGATTGCAACAAGCCTTTCCAGGATTCGAACCTGACAAACTGATAGGCAGAAATATCGACGAGTTTCATAAAAATCCGGAAATGCAAAAGCGCATTTTTGCCGATCCCAACACCAAAACGCCTTACAAATCTCGCATAAGAATCCTAGAGTTGGCCTTCGATCTGACGGTATTTCCCTTAAAGGATACCAAAGGCAAAATTACCGGTTACGCGGTTGAGTGGGCCGATGCCACGGCGGAAGCCAATGCCATCACCGAGATTGGGCGGGTTTCCGAGCAGATTGTTGCCGGAAATTTGAGCGAGCGCATTGACATCTCCAGCTTTGATGGCGACTTGCGCCAATTGGCTAATGGCGTCAACATCATGCTGGAAGCCATCGTTCAACCGTTAAACGTGGCTGCGGACTATGTGGACAACATCTCCAAAGGTAACATCCCTGTCAAGATCACCGACACCTATAACGGCGATTTCAATACCATCAAAAATAACCTAAACAACTGCATTGAGGCCATCAGCAACATGGTAACCGAGGCTGCCAACCTGGAAAAAGCCGCCATCGAAGGCCGTCTGGCGACTCGTGCAGACGCCAGCCAATACCAAGGCGATTACTGCAAGATTGTGCAAGGCGTTAACAACACCCTGGACGCGGTGATCGGCCCTTTGAATGTAGCGGCCGACTATGTGGACAACATCTCCAAGGGTAACATCCCGGCCAAGATCACCGACACCTATAACGGCGATTTCAATACCATCAAAAATAACCTAAACAACTGCATTGAGGCCATCAGCAACATGGTAACCGAGGCTGCCAATCTGGAAAAAGCCGCCATCGAAGGTCGTCTGGCCACCCGCGCGGATGCCAGCGAATACCAAGGCGATTACCGCAAGATTGTGCAAGGCGTTAATAACACCCTGGATGCGGTGATCGGGCCTCTGAATGTAGCTGCGGACTATGTGGATAGGATTGCCAAAGGCGCGATTCCGGTCAAGATTACCGACAACTATAACGGCGACTTCAACGTCATCAAAACCAACCTCAATACCTGTATCGACGCCGTCAACGCCCTAGCAGCCGACGCGGCGATGCTGTCGCAGGCGGCTGTGGAAGGTAAGTTATCCACCCGCGCTGACGTCACTCAGCACCAAGGGGATTATCGCAAGATCGTCGAGGGCGTTAACAACACCCTGGACGCGGTGATCGGCCCTTTGAATGTTGCGGCCGACTATGTGGACAACATCTCCAAAGGTAACATCCCGGCCAAAATCACCGACACCTATAATGGTGATTTCAATACCATCAAAAATAACCTAAACAACTGCATTGAGGCCATCAGCAATATGGTAACCGAGGCTGCCAACCTGGAAAAAGCCGCCATCGAAGGCCGTCTGGCGACCCGTGCAGACGCCAGCCAATACCAAGGCGATTACCGCAAGATTGTGCAAGGCGTTAATAACACCCTGGATGCGGTGATCGGCCCTTTGAATGTGACTGCCGATTACGTCGACCAAATTGCCAAAGGCATTATTCCGCCAGCCATCACCGATACCTACAACGGTGACTTCAACATCATCAAAAACAACCTCAACAACGTTGTCAAAATGATGAACGACTTGCTGGCGCAAACCGACATCATCATCGAAGCCGCCGCCGATGGCGAGTTGGACAAACGTGCCGATGCCGCATTGTTTGCTGGCGGCTGGAATAAGCTGGTGCTCGGGGTCAACAACACCATCACCAACATAGTCAATCCGCTGAACGTTACTGCCGATTACGTCGATCAAATCGCAAAAGGTATTGTGCCGCCCACAATTACCGCCGAATACAAAGGCCAATACAACGTCATTAAAGGCAATCTCAATGCGGCGGTAAAGATGATGAATGACTTGTTGGCGCAAACCGACATTATTATCAAGGCTGCCGCTGACGGTCAGCTCGATACTCGTGCCGATGCGTCCTTGTTTGTTGGCGGCTGGAACCAGTTGGTGACTGGTGTCAATAAAACCCTGGATGGTGTGATTCTGCCTGTCAACGAGGCCGTCGAAGTGCTGACCCTTGTCGAACAGGGCGACCTGACCCGCACCGTTATTGGTGACTACAAAGGCCAGCTCGGTGATTTTAAAGACACCGTCAACAACACCGTCGCTAAACTCTCGCAAACCATTGCCGAAGTCATCAACGCCGCCGACCAACTTGGCAATGCTTCTGAGCAAATCAGCGCTACCTCGCAATCCTTGTCGCAAGCGTCCAGTGAACAGGCCGCTAGTGTTGAAGAAACCAGCGCTAGTATTGAGCAAATGGCAGCCAGTATTAACCAGAACGCCGACAACGCCAAAATCACCGACGGTATGGCCGGTAAGGCCTCCAAGGAGGCCACCGAGGGAGGCGCCGCCGTTAAGGAAACGGTGGCAGCCATGAAAAGTATTGCCGGTAAGATCGGTATCATTGATGACATCGCATACCAAACCAATATGTTGGCACTGAACGCGGCGATTGAAGCCGCACGTGCCGGCGATCACGGCAAGGGATTTGCTGTGGTCGCGGCGGAAGTGCGTAAACTGGCTGAACGTAGCCAGGTAGCGGCACAGGAAATAGGGGAACTGGCGGAAAACAGCGTCAAGACTGCGGAAAGTGCTGGCAAACTGCTGGACGAAATCGTGCCCAGTATCGCCAAAACTTCTGATTTGGTGCAGGAAATAGCCGCTGCGTCACAGGAGCAATCAACCGGCGTCAGTCAGGTCAACAACGCGATGAGTCAGATGAACCAGATTACCCAGCAAAATGCCTCTGCCAGCGAGGAATTGGCGGCCACAGCCGAGGAAATGACCAGTCAGACTGAACAATTGCAAAACCTGATGAGCTTTTTCAAAATCAAAGGCGGCGCAACATCGTTTGCAGGTTCGGCAACCAAGTCCACTAAGAAAGCTGAAAGGGCCAAGCCCGCTTTGCAGATTAGTCGTAGCAGTATGGATGCCGATTTCGACGTAAGCAAATTCGAACGTTTCTAAGTGGCTAGCATGGCCGCGATTACCAAAACAGCCGATAAATTGGCGGCGACTCAGGATGCAGAAGGCGTCCGTCAGTACCTCACCTTCGTGCTGGGGTATGGCGTCTACGCCTTGAATATTTTAAACATCAAGGAAATTATTGATTATGGCAATGTCACGGAAGTGCCGATGATGCCAGCCTTCGTGCGCGGCGTCATCAACCTGCGCGGCAGTGTGGTGCCAGTGGTTGATCTGGCCGTGCGCTTCGGCAAGGGTAACACCCAAATCGCGAAGCGCACCAGTATCGTTATCGTAGAGACGGTTGCCGACGGCGAAGACGACAGCCAGCACGACATCGGCATTATTGTCGACGCGGTCAATGAAGTTGTCGATATCATTCAGCAAAACATTGAACCGCCACCCAGCTTCGGGGCGAGCATTCGTCCGGATTTCATCAGCGGCATGGCCAAACTCAATGGTCATTTTGTCATGCTATTAGACGTCAACCGGGTGTTGGCTGTGGATGAGATGGCCAATTTAAGTAAAACGGCCGCGGGCTATTCGGGTAATGAGGAGTCTTGATCTCTAAAAACGCAGTCCTGTAATCGTCCAATATGGGGAAGGCAAGAATTTATCTTGTTTTTGAACTATTTGAATAAACTACGGACACTGAGTAAAACGATGGCAAGCAGCGATTGATTGAATGCAATCAGTATTTTCTGCGTTCCGGCGCGGGGCTTTCGTCATCAGTCATTCGGCGTTAAACGACTTGCCTAGCGGTTTACAGATGGTTTCACCGTCGATTTAGGGTAAACAGGTCATGAATAGCTATTTACACAAACCCGATTTTTTCATTGATATTTTTCTGCAACCCGGCGAGTTTTATTTCGGTGATAGGGAAACCCGCATCAGAACCCTGTTGGGCTCGTGCGTGGCGATCACGCTGTGGCACCCTCGGTTGCGAATAGGCGGTATGTGCCATTACCTGTTGCCGATGCGTCGAGGCAAATCCGAGAGAGCCGAACAACCGGACGGGCGATATGCAGAAGAAGCCATGATTTTGTTCCTACGCGAGCTTGATCTGTCTGCAAGCTGGCCAGCCGATTACGAAGTCAAGATGTTCGGTGGCGGTAATCAGTTTCCCAGCACTATATTGTCTGTGGCGCAAGAGAAGACCAGTCTGATTAGCGTGTCGGATAACAATATTCATTTTGGACGCGGTTTGTTAAAACGGCACGGCTTTAGGCTAATAGCCGAACATTTAGGTGGCAACGGCCATCGCAAGTTGGTTTTCGATGTCTGGAGCGGTCATGTTTGGATTCAGCATTTCGCCAAGTCCTAGGGAATCTCTGAACTTGGATCGCATCGAATAAGCCAAAGTCGCTGCACAGCGACACCTGCCGGCAAAAAACTGATGAGCAGCACGAGACTAGCAAAAAATGGGTTTGCTTTATCAAGTGTAAGAATATATCTTACATTTTCCTAGAAAAAACTGGTTAGGGGAACAACATGGCGCAAGCACGCACCCAAACTGTTAGCCTCGGCGAGCACTGGAACAACCTTATTGAGTCATTGCTTAAAAGTGGCCGCTATGCAAGCGTGAGTGAAATTATGCGTGACTCCTTACGTTTGCTTGAAGAAAGAGAAGCTAACTCGAAGCTGCAATCATTACGCAATGCGCTAATTGACGGTGAAGAGAGTGGTGATGCCGGCGAATTACACATGGAAGTGATCAGACTGGAAGCCAAAAAAGAAGCCGGTTTGATCTGAAAATGCGCAAAATCCATACTCAGGCGCTTGCAAAACAAGACCTGAAAAATATCTGGCTTTACTCGCACAAAAACTGGGGAGCAGAGCAGGCGGATTGTTATTTTGATGAATTAAATGCCGCCTTCGTTTTAATCGCTGAAAATCCGGAATTGGGTGTTGCCTGTGATTACATCCGTGAAGGATACCGGCAATTTCAGATCAATCGTCATTTGGTTTTTTATCGTGCGACAGCCACCACAATTCACATTATGCGAGTACTACACGACAGTATGAATTACACAGCGCATTTATAAAAACCTCAGTTATGGCTTGCAACTGAAACCGGTCTGGCTCGCATTTAACGCCGTTTTGGGCTCACAATCATTGCCAATGAAATGGGTTATCAAGGCTAGTCAGATAGGCCGGCCAACCGCTGTCGGGTGAATGTTGGCGGCAGATCGTCCCGTTGACGTGACAGCACCGATGCTATCCGCTTAGCCGAAACCGGCGTCTCGCCGATTTGATAGCCCACTGCGATCGACAAGGTTAGGACATTTCTACTTTGCTAAAACAGGACATGACTATATTGCATTAACATGTTGACTTCGCATAACATAGTTTATGTTAAATTGTCGAGATTTCACGCCATTTTTTACAATAAAAACAGGTCGTTAGGAAATCAAGATGCAGTGGTTTCGTTGCAGACCCGATCCACCACTGGGGTTGATGGCGTTGCTTGTGCGATGGCATGCAACAGTATTGCCTCGCCAGTATGCGACTTGATTAACCGGTATTTATAAAGTGCCTTCCTGCAAAACAAGCGTTTAGACCGGATTGGGTTTCACGCTTGGCAGACCACTGATGAGACGACTATAAAGGCGTCACGTTTTCAGCTTGTGGGCCCTTAGCCCCAGAGGTCACTTCCATGGTCACGCGCTGGCCTTCGATCAGGCTTTTCCGACCGCTGCCTTGGATCACACTAAAGTGGACAAAGACATCTTTGCCGCCGGCTTGCTCAATGAAACCAAAGCCTTTATCGTCGTTGAACCACTTTACTTTGCCTTCTACTCGTGCTGCCATAAAATTTTCAAACCCCATCAAATTATTCATTATCGTCGCTTCCGCAAAAAGCAGAGATCGGTGAAACCAGACCACGGGCGGGCTACCGTGCTTGAATAGTAGTGGATGCACAAGGTATCTGTATGTACGGTTCCGCACCGACATACGTCAAAATCAAACATCAGGCTCTATGCTATGCGTCACTTACGGGGTACCGTAAGGATTGCTTGTCGGTGTGACGTACACCAGTTCAATTTCCACCCGCTGATTTTGACGCTTTCCTTCGGGTGTTGAATTGTCTGCGACAAAATCAGATCCGGAAGCGTAATTCACGTGGATTTTCAAGGGCGACACGCCGCGCGCTATTAGGTAATTTCTAGCGGATACGGCCCTTGATAATGCAAGCTGCTCGTCCTTAGCGCTCGGGATTGGCGTACTGGTCCGGCCTCGCACAGTTATCAATGCGGCATTCTTGGCGTCGTCCAAAACCGACGAATCGCTAATGCTAGGACGGAAAATAATGCTCCGATTGTCAAATAGGATTGTTACGGTGTTTGATCGTGGCATTTCAATGATGCCGCCATCGGCTGCCGTGTTAGAGGTACAAATTCAAGTCTGGAATGAAGTTGAAGTCCTTGGTATTCAGGGTGTACAGCGTCACATCATGGCTAATCGCGGTCGCTGCAATCAGCATGTCCGGGACCGACGCTTTATGGCTGAGCGAATATCGCCGCATCAAGTCGATAAACAAGGTGGAAATGGCCGGATTCAGGCCATAGCAATGGCACTGTCCAAGATGGCGTTCAATTTTGGCCAGCTCTTGTTTATCTCTGGCGCCGTAGAACAGTTCGGCTTTGGTGATGACGCTGACCGCGATATTGGCTGGCCCTATGATTCTGAGGGTTTGGATGATTGCTGGATTGCCTTTGTAAAATTCAATCAGGATATTGGTATCACACAGAATCATCCGCGCCGATCCGGCCAGGCTTTTACACGAATGGCAGTTTGGTCGATTTCCCGATCTTCCCAAATGCCGGCACAGTTAAAGAAATCGTCGCCGGATGCAGGCTGAGCAATGGCTTCCATTTCCTTTATCACTTCGTCATGGTCGATGACTTCGCCACGATCAGCGGCGGCTATGCCTTGGCTGATTTTTTCAATTTGCCGAGCATGAGCTTTCAGGTATTCGCGCAAGGCTTGGTTGACCAAATAATTGCGGGAACGGTCCAAAACGCCCGCCATGCTATCGAGTTGATGCACGATGTCTGTTTCTGCTCTAACGGTAAAGGCTTCGGTGGCCATGGTTGTTGCTCCGGTTAAGGTGGTTCGTTTGTAATCATATAGCATGGTTTAACGCTTGGCTAATGTGTATTTAGTCAGCTTCCAATTTGTCCGATTACGATTCACTAATCGGACGCCGGCTAAATCATCGATCACGGATTTGACATATCAAACAGCGTTGAAAAATTACCGAAAGCCCTTAGGCACTTCGCTATCACACGGCGCCGGTGCGCAACAAATGACCGACTCCAGAAGTGAACACGATGGTTTTCAGCGGCTAACCGTACCTGGTAAGCCTACCCTGCCCCACTCCCTAACCAACGACCCATCCCCGAAAACGCCGGGCGTCACAAAGATCTGGTAAAACCGGTGCAGATTTTTGTCGGGGTCGTGGCGTTCCAGATGGATGTGGGTGATGTTTTTGCCTCAAATATCAGCTACCAATTTACTCAACCGTTCCTGTCCTGAATGGGTGTATACCTGCCGAAGTCAAAGATCTTGACACCAATATCAACGCCGGCGGCCGAGACTCAGTGGAATTGTGTTCCGCCTTGGTTGTTGCGCAAAAACCGTATGTACCGATCCAACCCAGCCAATTCGACATATGGACCTTGAATCAAATGGATGAGCTGGTCGAAACAGCGAAAGCATTCAACCCGGATTTGCAGGCACGCGTCATCACCAGCCGCTCATCGACCAATCCATCGGTTCACGAGTCCGACGACACCGCCAAACTGTTGGACGATTTTTCGAATCTTGGTCTGGCAAATGTCACCATTCCCGACAGAATTGCCTACCGGAAAACGGCAAAAGACGGTTTGCCAAGATCGATGAACTGACGAAATGATATGCCGAGGAATGGGCGATCGCGTATTCAGCCATCAAAAGAAGCCGATTTTTGAGATTCTGATAATTTGGATCGAGGCAATATTATTGATTTCATAACTTCGACCATTTGTACTTGCGTATCTTCAATTCGAGAAAGGGTAGCTCGTATAACATTGTCACCAAACTGTGCAGTACGGGCATCATTGGTTAACCAAAGTTTAAGCAACCCACCAAGCCGCCCCAGGTCGCCATTGATCTTCGCCAACTCTAAAACCTTTTTATTGTCCACAATGCTTTTGGGGGCGTATCCAAGGCCAAGCAATCGCAGATAGGCCGATGTGCTATGGCCTGTCTGTCGAGCAAGACCATCTATCGCTGCTTTTTCCTCCGGTGTAACCCGGACTACAATTGGCGTGCTGTTCTTCCGCGTCGGCTTCTTTTCACTATCGGCATCTCTCTTCATATTAACCATCCGTTAAACATGTGCCGGCGGTAGCCGGTTGGTCTCGCAGAGCAGGATTCCCGTTGAGTGCGTAGCGCGAATAAAGGGGAGTGAAGTACATGTGTCGGCCTCGCCGGTACATGTACTTCACATATCCTGCCCCGATGTTTCAGTCACAATATTATCAACAGTTGTCAATTCGTAGTCATTGACTGATCAAAAATAAGTCAACTTTCGGTCAACTTTAAGTCAACTTTTACCAAAATACGCCATGCATGGAAACCGTCATGACCTAATTGTCGACATTAAAACCTCTCAAGCCACCCGGTGCCGCCGAAATTCAAGCATTCCGAAAGATGACCAAACGCCGAGTTCCCAAAGGCAAACAGCGAGTACTGCAGCCACTTCATCGCGTTAATGGAATTACTTTCAACACTGGCAAGCATATAGCCTTATTTCTTAGCAAACCTTCTAACATGTCTGTTGATTTTGACTGATTGGTCAATCATAGATTGCTGGCACGAAGGCAGTTGCCTTTTAGGCTCATGCTTTGTTGAATGCCGTGTTGTTTGAGCAAAGCCCGATGGCTTTCTGGGGCATATTGTGTTCTTGACCAACGGTTAGGTGACTACCTCAAGCTGTTAGATGACTGGCTGGTAAAAGACACCGGTTTGCCCCGCAAACAAAGACGCACCGCCCAACGGTTATTCGAATGTTTGCAAATCGAAGGTTATATCGGTGGTTACACGGCGGTACAGCGCCATGTCAAAGACTGGAGCCATGAAAGTGCGGTAATCGGTGAATCGTCAAGGTGGCGCATTTTCGTTTGACCTACAGCCGGCAGATGTTTGTGATGGCGTAGCAATCGTGGCTGGACAGGACCACGCTCAGTTTCCCCTAGAAAAGCAGTAGTACTCGTCGCCACACCTTCAATGTATGCGCGTATCCCTACCACTTTGTCCTTTCAGGCAAAGTCTGTTTAATGGCTTCGATCTGCTTTTGTGTCAAAGGTAGCAATTCATCAATGCGGCTATTGGGCCAGATTGGCAGTTTTTCCAACGTCTCCTTTAACCATGCCGCCGGGTTTAGACCATTAAGCTTGGCAGTACCGAGTAAGGTTTGAATAGCGGCGGCACGTTGCCCGGCACGTTCGGAACCAGTAAATAGCCAGTTCTTTTTGCCCAGCGCAATGGGACGAATGCAGTTTTCCACGGGTTGTTGTCGATGGGTAGATGCCCGGTTTCGGCATAACGAATCAGGGCAGGCCAACGTTTTAACGTGTAGTCCAGGGCTTTGGCGGACGCGCCGCCGTGGGCGGTGCCGATACGGGTTTTCATGAGCCAGTCATTGAAGACTTTCAGTTGGGGCAAACTTTTTTCTGTACGCAATTGCCGGCGGGCTTTGATGCTCATGTTTTTGCCTTCTGCTTCGATGGCATAGAGTGCGCCGATACGCTGCAAGGCTTCAAAGGCCATGGGACTTTGATTCGCTTGATGTAAATCGAAGAACTTACGGCGCGCATGGGTCAGACGGCTAGCTCGATGCAAGCTTCGCCGTTGCCCGTGTTCGCGAATAGGGCTTTGTAGCCGACATAATCGTCGACCATCAGGTGACCTTTCCAGGCACCGAGAAACTGGCGTGCATGTTCGCCGCCCCGACCCTTTTGGTAGTCGAAGACGATGAGCCGTGGTCCCACATCCGCCAGATCCTTGTTGCGATAGGCCCAGAGATAAGCTTTCTTGGTTTTACCGCTGCCGGGATCGAGTTGCGCCACCGGCGTTTCATCGGCATATAAGGTATTGCCTTGCAGTAGGTGCCAGGTTAGGCGATCCACTAAAGGTTGCAGTGCTACGCCGACTCGGCCCACCCAATCGGCTAAGGTTGATCGGGACAAGATGACGTTGTCGTGAGCGGCGATTTGCTCCAGACGGTAGAGCAGCGGCAGATGGTCCTGATATTTGCCGATCATCCCCCAGACCAGCAAGCCAACGGCGGCCATGCCGCCATCAATCAGGCGGAATCGGAGCGGCCGTGATGGTTTCGTAGGCGCGGCAGGCATACTGTGGACGGATGTGGCGATGCACAAAAAACTTGGCCGGTTCGACATCCAGTTGTTCGGTGATGTCTTCGCCGATTTTAACTAGGTCTTTACCGCGGTGACCGCAAGTGCAAACTTCCGGTTCGTGGCGATGTTCGATACGCGGCAGATGATCCGGTAAGGGTTGATGACCAGCGCGCGGACGTTTGGGTTTGGCGACGGTTTCGCAAGGCTGATCGTCTTGAAGTTGCTCGACTTCCGCCTCAATGGCTGACAATCGGTATTCCAGGTTTCCTCGAAGACATCGCGTTGCAGCGGCGCCAAACGTTCACTTTTGACGCTGAAGCGAATGCGTTTGTAATAGGCCAACTCATGAGTCAAGGCTTCGATTTTGAAGTCTTTGGCTTGGATGGTCGCCTCTTTTGCTTTGATCGCGGCGTCTTGTGATTGCAAGAGCGCCGCATCGCGATCAACCTGATCCAGGAGCGATTGAATCAACGCCTCGACCTCGCTTTTAGCCGCAGGATTGAGGTTCAACTGATCGAGTTTGGCAAGTGGATTCATAGCGTTATTATACCGCTATAACACCCTGAAAGCCTTGTCAATACTGGGTTTTCCCGGATTAACAGGCTGATTATGAAGGCCGGACAATGCCGGAATCAGACTTGCCGATCCGCGTGAGGCTCAGCTGACAAACGTTGCCAATCCTCCCCGGTGATCAACCATTGCCATTGATCCTGAGTCATCGAAAAACAGGTATCTGTCGCCTTGGGCCCGACAAAACTGCCCCGATGCAAACGGCGCTGACATAACCAGGCGCCGTTACCATCCCATAGCAACAGCCGCAAGCGGTTGCCGGCTCGATTGCGAAAGATAAAGGCTGATCCGGCACACGGTGAATGCCCAAGGCTTTGCTGGACAATAGCCGACAAGCCGTCCAGTCCGCGCCGCATATCGACCGGCGCGACCGCCAACCAAATCTGCCCAGGACTCTCGATCAAGCCAGGCATCGCAACAATTCCGCCACCCAGCTGGCTGACACCGAAATGGGTAAATCCAGGCGATGGCCTTGGACATGATTGAAAACAATCGCCGCCGTTGCCGGTGGTTTAATCTGCACCGGTATCAAGGCAGCCGACTCTGCCGCTGGCAATTTTCGATAGTCACTCAGTCGGGCCGTAAACGTACGGACATTGATTTGATATTTCGCGCAATAGTCGCCTTGCGATAAACCACTACGTTGCCATGCTTCAATATCCTGACGCCATTTCGCTGTGACGGCCATAGCCACTCCTGATCAAAAAACCACAGGATGCCATCGGCAAAATATGTTTCACAGGTGGAGCGGCTAAACGCTTGCCCTTCAATAGGGTTAGGCCCTAGTTCGATTTCTTCGACGTAGACGCCGGGAGCGAGATATTCGGGCATGGACTCCTCCTTACCTTTAAATTTTATTAACAGAGGATATTACGCTCCCGGCAAGCGTAGTAGGCAAATCGTGCTAACTATCTTCCGACAACGCATACAAGCTGATCCGTTTTTGACTCCCCTGCTAACTCCCACTATGATTCTGTAGAAACTCAAACATAATCAAATATGCCTGCTTGAGAGATATTGTTGTTTCCATCGTGACACTCAATTTCATTCTTGTATCTCGGATAATTCTCCAGCACTGTTTTCAGGACGGACGGCTCGCCTCAACCTCGGAGGATGGTGTCATCAAACTTTGGGATCTCTCCAAGATTTGGAGATTTAACCGAAAAGTGCATGCACTGATTTTGCAGGATCACTTTAGCCATGGATCCAAGTTAAACAGCGCTGAATGCTTCACTCACAACTTTTTGCCGTTGTTTAGCGTCGGTATTTAAATACAACGAAGTGGTACTAATATCAGCATGTCCCAATTCATCGCGTATATAAGTTAACGGTACCTGTTTGTCATTGGCCAGATAACTGCCATAACTATGCCGCAACCAATGGGCGGAGGCTTTGCGGATTTTACTGACTAGACGTAAATCTGACTCTGGATCGCCATTTAGGTGGAAATAAAGCTGATCAAAAAACTCCGCCAGAGTTTTATGCAGACCGGCCGGGCTAAGATGTTTACGGGCGGTAGGGTCACGTAGACTCGGGATTAGAGGTGCTTCCGGCGGCATTCTCTCAAACTGACTGGGACAACCACGCTTTCTCAAGTAGGACTGAAGCTCCTCTATCAAGGTGGATGGCATAGAGGTTTTCCGCAGCTTGCTGTGTTTGCCGACCACGCGCAAAAAATAATGCAGTCCATTGTCGTCCTCCAAGTATTCGATATCACCGAAACTGGCGGCAGCCAATTCCTGCAAGCGTAGTCCTGTGTAAAACGCAAACTTCAGAATAAACAACAGACGCCGATCCGCTCCTTCCGTCGATGACCCCGGCTTAATTTTCGCTTGAGCATAAGCCAAGATAAATTGCATCTGGGACAAGGTAAAGGCCCGGTTTGCAGTTTGCAGCGCGATATGCGCAAACTTGATGTTTGGCATATCTTCAAAGTTATTGTGTTTTAAATAGTGTTGTTTTACTAACCACGCCATACACGAGCTAATCACAGTTTTAGCATAGTTAATGCTCTTCGCCGATAGCACCGGTTGCGACTGCTCGTTCTCGGTTGCATCATCGATAACGCTTACTTCGGTCTTTTTCGCCCGATAGTAAAAGGGCTTCCATTTGCCGTTGTGCTTATTAGCGGGTTGTTGTGTCACCCATCGTTGATCTGCTGTGGTCAAGTTTTTTAAAAACTGAATGTAAGCTCGGCAATCATCCGTATTCAATGAGGACAGCGCGCGACCACGCTCCAATATCGCCCACAGTAATAAGCGTTCCAGCTCTTTTTTATAGGCCTGATAAGTCTTCGGATTGTCATCTTTCAAGGCTAGCCAGCTGTGAATAGCAGCTAGATCATGGTTGGCCTCGATGCGACAAAGCTCAGTCGAGCGATTACTCCCCTGTTCACCGTTCAATTCGATCGGTATCAAGACTTGCTCCAACGGAGCAACCGAATGCAATGGCATTGGTAGAGCATCCGTTGGCGGCTTTGATTTAGGTTGATAGCCCAGCACTTCGGCATGGGAAGACAAAAATCCGGTCAGGACTTTGATCGCCGGTCTTAACGGCGCGGGATAACCCCGATCGCGTCCCCTCCCCTCTTCCAACCAATTTATCGCTTCTGACCAGGTGGTGACCGAAACTGGCAACGTCGCGCACACTTTTTCGGGCAACCAACGCCTGAGCTCCTGATCTCCCGCAGGCACGGGTTCGGGCAAACGGTTAAGGGTGTTTAATGCACGTTCAGCTTGCTTCGACCAAGTCTCATTCGACTGTCGTTGGCTCAGCCACAGTGCAACAATATCCGGTTTGTCGTAAAAGCGAGCTTTTTTTGCCAAATCACGGCGTAGGGTCTTCAGTCGCCGGCGTGCCGGTTCGCCGCCTTCTGATCGTTGCTCATCTAACACGGACCAGGGAATCTGGTTGATCCAGCCCCGTAACAGAAACAAATCGTCTAAGTTCATGGCTTACTTACTGGTTTTGTATCGATGAGCTTGAAATTCATTAAATTGGTAAAAACCGTAAGTACCGCTCGCATTTTGCTACAAACCCTTTCTTTCCTTTATCAAGAAACCCGTAGATATCTTTGGATGCTAGGCTGTTTGAACTATAGCATAAGCATTTGTCATTTAGTTGATATAATTACTACTAGATCAACTAATAAAGGATATTTATAAATTTATTTAGTGATTCGCTTAATATTTTATTATTTTTCTTGTCACTACCCGCTATAATCCCGCCAATCAAGTCCTGTTCATTAACCACGACTCTTCAGGCAGACGCCCTGCCCTTCAGTGTTTTAGACACTGTTTTGTTGCGCTGTCCGTCAAAGGACTGAGATACCAGAGACTTAAAACGAACACTACTTGATTTCCACTCAACAGCTGTATGTTCAATATCGTGGAGACTTATCATGATTAAACAGAGTACCTATCAACGGGCTCGTGAGGCTTGTGATGCTTTTTTTACCGAAACAGGCCAAGTTCCGACAATTGAAGCGATCAAACCCATCATAGGTATCAACAGTCCATCCACCATCTCTAGCGCCATTAAGGATTGGAAACAAGCGCTGGCCGAGACTATTAAAGCAGATCAGGGCGCCGTGCCCGGGGTACCGGCTACACTGACCGAAGCAATCAATGCTTGTTGGCAACAGGCTCTCGAGGAGGCCAGGTTAGTGTTTAATGAAAAAACCAAGGAACTGGCAGCGAAACAATCTGCGTTGACTGCCCAAGAAGCCGCGTTGCGGGAGGAAGCGGCAAGATTAGAGCCATTACTACTAATGACTCAAGAACGTTATCAAGAGGAAATTCAACAACTCAAAGCCGAGATTGAACGATTAGCGTCTGAAACACGGCGTCTATTGGAACAATCCGTCAGTGATCGATCGCTAATTACCGAACTGGAAAAAGCCAATGCTGTGCTAAGTGAAACCATCCGCCAGGAAAAAGACAAAGTACAGCGCCTGGAGACTCAATATAACAATGAACACGACTGGGCATTAAGCCGAATTGAAGAAGAAAAAGACAGGCTACGACTGCAAACCCAATATGAATTGAGTCAGTGCCAAGCGGAAAGTCAACGTAATCAGCAAGCGCTGGTCATCCTACAGGCCAAACATGAACGACAAGCAAGTATCATTGAACAACAAAGGGAGCGAATTAGTGAGCTGGAACGCCATTACGCAAATGACCAATTAAAAATGGCGGAAGTAACTTTACAAAACGCCCAGCTGCAAAATGAATTGAATAATAAAAACGAGCGAATAAGACTACTGGAAGTTAAACAGAGTAAAAAACAGAAATGACCTAGCCTTGTCTTCGCGGTGCATTTTCATTATTTGCTTGCGAAATACAAATCATCGTTAGAGACCGGTCAAGTTCTGATAGCACAGGTTTCTATTGCATAAACCATTCTAGAGCAATGTAAAAGCGATGGAATCATCGCCCTGCCCCGTTCTTTAAACCAATAAATTTTTCATGTCGGACTACTACGGCAATTTTTCGAACGTAATGAAAATTGTCCGGTACCGGACAATTGGATTGGCTAATTGTCGGCGTCTGAATTCGTCAGTTGGAAAAAACCCAACAGACGACGATTGATGGCGGCACGGATGATGGTAGATTGATTCGCGTTCAGACTCGGATTGGTTAATCCGACCCGATGTGCTTCATGATTGATTTTTAAAACAAGCTCATTTGGGATGCTAAAAACATCTTGAGTGTCTGGCTTTACCACGAGTTCAGACAGTAGAGCCCCTTCCCATCCCTCTTTTGCAAGAAGTGAATTTATGGCTTCAACAACCCATTTACTTTTTTGACGCATGTTATAACCGTCTGCCAGTATCCGACTTGGAAGCGAAGATTTCAAAACTGACGGCAATTTTACAGTCACTTTTCGAATCAACGGTGACGTTGATAACGCTGGGGGACGCTTTTCAGCCATGTTTACTTTCCCAATATTCTAGAAACTCGGCAAATCCTTTTTTAACCATTTTGGGATTATTCCAATCGATCGATGCAAGACGCTGTTTGATATCCCCTTCTACATTTGCAAGAACTAACATTCGCAAGGCATTGAGGTTTCCTGTCTTACCTAATGAAATGGGCGCCGAAGCGTCCGGTGCCGGACGCGGTCCATACCACTTGTTGTACATCATCTCTCTTACAGCAGAATCAGCTTTAGCAATCTCTAGCAGTCGGCCAAATGTGGCCGTCCCCAGAAACACTTTTTCAATCACTTTTTTAACATACTCATCATGCCTGGATTGAACTACTGCCAACCATTCATAGGCTTGTGATCTCGACAACCCAAGCGTGTCTACCAAATCTCGCCAGCGAATTTCCCTGCCCTTCCCTTCTCGTTGTTCTGCAAACTTCAAAAGCCACCGAAGTTTGTCACCAATGGGCAGCTCTGTTCGTTGCACATTATCGACGATTCCCAGCCGCTCTAAGGTTAGATCATTTGGCTTCTTGAAGAATACTTTGACTGCGATACGTTCTTTTTCTAAGCGCGAAAGATCAGGGTCCGAATTGATTAAGATTTCATGATAGGCCGTATCATGCTCATCAAGCGATGTTTGTAGGTGAAACAATGCGTAGATGGCGGCCATCGTCCGGCGCTGGCCGCCCATGAGTTGCACCTTCTTACCTGGCAAAGCATACGCAAGCGGTGGATTTAAGATTCCAAATTCCTTTTGACTCATCGCCAGCGCGATAATACCTTCCAGCTCTTCGGTTTTGGTTTCATATAACGCATCTTCTAGCGATATTTCGCCCCTATAGACATCTTCAAGCTTTAACTGAAAAGATCTAGGCTGATCGTCCCAGAATTGGATATCTGCTAATGGTACTTGTCGAATCTCAAATTCCTGAGTAATTGCCGATTCGGCTGCAGCAATTTTAGCGGCCACTTTCGAGATAGTTTCAGCTTGCACACCTAAGGGTTGGCGTTTACTAAGGACGACGGGCTTTTTCATTTAAATATCCTCTCGTATATGACTCGACAAAACTCTTCGGCCTCTATGCGAGCCGGCGTACTTTCATGCATTTCAAAGAGTGAACGAGGATTTGCAAACGTTGCCGAACTGTTGGCATAGGTTTGTAAATAGCGCATTGGCGGTTGAATCAATCTATCACCCAGTACAGGGTTTAGCGAAAGTTGCTCTAAGGTCCGGCGCTGGGCTGCTGATTGGGGGTCATATTTAGTCGCCAAAATACCAACTAATTGAAGTTTTTCATGTTGTCTGGTTTGATTCTCCGCCTGCCATAGTTGTGCCATATCGGCCATACCGGCTACTGAATCTTCCTGCATTTCGGTCGGAATAAGCAGATGGGTTGCCGCTCGTGCAGCGGATGCGGTTAATGCCGATGTCTGGGGTGGTGTGTCAATTATCACAAGATCAAACTCTTCTTGATAGTATTCCATGGAGAGCATTGCTCGCATGTGCTCTACAACGGCTTCTTGAATACTATTTCGTTCAACTTGTTCAAGGAATGTGGTCAGCTCTTTCTTATGTGAGGGTATGAAATGAAGGTTTGGATTATCGGTAGGGTAGGGCTCAACGTATCCAAGCCTGAAGAATTCGGCAATAGACCAGTAACCTGGTGGGGCATAGGCCAAATCGTCCCATGCCGGATCAGTAGGATCAAAGTTAGGGTGTTGCGGTGGGGCGCCGCCATCACTTTCCATCTGCACAAAGCGTGCTGAAAAATTACATTGCGGATCAATATCTATGCCTAAAACTCTTTTACCGTGGCGAACGCTATACTCGGTCAACATTTTAGAGAGCGTTGTTTTCGCCACCCCGCCTTTGTGATTGCTAATCGTCAACACTTTTAAGTGGGAGTAGTCTGGTATTAATGTGTCTTGATCATCCGTCATTTAATGATTCCCCCATTAAAACATTTTTCAAAATGTGTCCGGTACCGGACACCATCTTTCTTAGCATTACTGTATACTTGATAGTACCACAACATTTGTAGTATTGTACATTGACGACTTAGTGCATCTGCATCATAATCAACACTATATATTGTGTTCTGCAAAGTGAATATGCATAGTTCTTCTAAATCCCGTGACTAATGGAGAGGGAATGTCGACTTTAGAAACGAAAATGGAACGATTCCTTGCCACACGCAATAATGAATCGTTACAACGCCAAAAGGATCTGGCTGATGCTGATCGAGAACAAGCCACTGATCCCGACCTGTTAACTGCGGCAATCGCGGAGCTTGAAACAGAATACCCATCTCAGCAAATTAAGAAAACTCGCGGCATCGGCAGAAAGCTTGTAAAAGCAGCTGACGCAAAGTTAGTCGAAGCGGAACAACTTGGGTTGTTTACGTCTTTGATGATCACGGAAAGCAATGCTATACCAACCTTATTGGCCAGATTGCCAATATTCGTGCCCATCCCGGCACGATGCCAGAGGGCTATGCTTGATAAAGACATGGCATTCGCCTTTGAGACTCCCTTCGGACGTGGCAGGCGTTTTGGCCCGCCGGTAACAATCGAAGATGAAGACGTTCTATTTGCAATGCTTCAACTATCAGGGCGAAGATTAGTTGGCCAAGGATCTAAGTTACCGGTACCGTTAAATGACTCTAGCTGGCTTCGAGATGAAAGAGGGAACTTGACTGTCCAGGTAATGATTGCAACCGTTGGACAAATTAATAAAGAGCTAGGGCTTAATGATTCTGGTTTAAATTACAAAGCGACCATTGCGTCTATTAAGCGCCTTGGCCACGTCAGTATCGAACTTGAAACTCGTAAAAAGGATTTATACCTTGGCGAATCTTGGGAGGGTCAAACTATTCGTTTGATAGACATTCAATGGCGTGCTTATGAAGAAGAAGGGCTAATTTTTGCACAATTCTCGCCACTAATGGTCAAGTGGTTGCGAGAACAAGCGACATTCCATAACTGGAAAATACGCCGAAAAATCAAATCCGCTAATGGACGTGCGCTATATCGGTTCTTGTGTACTCAAGGTAACCACTACCGAAGAGAGCTTGAGTATATAGCCAACGCAATTCTTTGGCACGGCAACCGGTCACGCTTGCGCCCAAGAATGGAGGCGGTACTTATCCAACTTCGTGATGAATTTGCTTGGTGTGATTTTGAAATACATGGCACTGGTCGAAGCGAGCCCTTTGTACTTGAGTTTTGGCGCACACGCAACAAACAAGACCAAGATAGTTAAAGTCCTTATTGGTCTTGTCCTCATGAAAACTGTCCGGTACCGGACACTAAACAATTTGCTAGGGTAATTCAAACGCCTAGTTTCCAATCGTCGGCAAACACTGTTATCGATAATCCGTAATGCCACTACATTAGAGCCATGTTCTATGTAGTTGCCGTCTTTAAGATTCTGTCACTTGGAAACGAAAGGCTAGGGTGAAGCCTCCAATTAAAGAAACATCCCATACCAAACACCGAATGCAAATAGAGGCTTCAGCCCGCTCAAATTATCCGTAGTAGAACGACATTAACGTTTTGCGAGGTTATTGCCTGACTCTGAAATTGTAAGGAAGCTAGTGGTAGTGGCCTATTCCGTCCGGTACCGGACACTTTTTACATCCCATACCATCTTAATAAATTCATTATTTGATTGAGCCCGTCGATTAATCGGTAACTCCGCCCAAATATCACTCACAAGTCCGTAGTAGCGCGACATAAACGAAGGATTTTGGCCATGTTGGAATTGATCGCGGAAAAGGGCTCTAATCTCTTTCTCAGTAAATATCACTGACATTCCATACACTTCAGTAAAGACATGACCCTGCCTGCATTGCATCACTTCACCAAATTTGCCGTAATCGAATGACATGAACGTCCACACGGAATTGATCTTTACGACTTATTCCGTAGTACTGCGACACGAATAGTAGAATTAGGGTCCGGTTAGTTGGGGGATCTTTGTCTGATAATTGACTCACATGGCAACATGAGATGTTTTGCCAACAGACTAGTTCTCAATGCCCCGTAATATCACGACATAAATCTTCGGCTCTTTTAAGAATGAGAAAGGACGCCATAACTGTCCGGTACCCGACATCGCATCATTTACCGCAGTATTACGGCATGAATGATGGGGCAGGGCGAGCAGCTCAATCGAAATAAGACGACTCGCGTAATTACCGAATGCCCACTGTAAGGCCGCTACTAAATAATTTTTTACTCCGATTCAATAACATTATCGATCATATTTATTGCTTTTTGGCTTCAACAGCTTCCGTAGTAAAATGACATGAAATGAGAGATTAGATTCAGGGAGTAGCACAATTACCAATGACTACTATGGGCTCACAATCGTAGTTAAGTAGGGTAGGGCGACCCACTAAGCTTGATATAAGGCATGAGTCATTAGCTAGTTGCTCCAGTAGCTTCAGGTCGCATCCCGTTACTTATAAAATTGCCGTAATAATCTGACATAAAACTTCGGCAATGATCTAAAGCACAGCGATAATTCCGTAGTCTCACGACATGAATTGTTTCTGAGTGGACACGCAAAAAGAGTAGGGCAGGGGGGTTCAGGGTCTGGGCATTATTCAGGCTTTTAACAGAATGTAAGTTTGGTCATCCCATCCAGCTTGAAGCCAAATATTCAATAGTCCGTAGTAGGGCGACATTAGTTGGTAGCGATGTAATCGCTGAAAAAAAGGTGTAGGCAGTCTGATCTAACAAATTCATTGGCGTTAGTCCTTCGCCATACAACAATTTGTACACTCTATAGCTCAGATAATCCAGGACCATAAACGCCATGCTTGGCAAGAAATAGGGAACAAGTACAGTAAGGTTTGCCTACCTTCGTCCGTAGTTCAGCGACATGAATTAAAGTGAACCTAAAACAGAACACAAATGAAACCCGAAAATTTTAATGTGCTGCTATGATTCGTTGGAATAGCGTTTTACAAATTTCAGACTGAACTAGTTCATATTTGTTAGTGTTTAAAGGGACGCTAGTTACAGCTATGACAAAATGCCTGGTCTAAATACACCTCACCAATGGTGGTTCGGTCTCAAGAGGCAGCAAAATAAACGAATATCGACACTAATCCACAGATGGCACTGCTTATGCACAAACTTCCGTATTCAGTCAGCATCAAAACCGTTACTCCCTTACACAGAGCCCGTAGTTAACTTACATGGAGCCCGTAGTGGGGTGATTCGAGTGCCGATTAATTACGTCATGAATTAATCTATAATCTTTCATATCCTATTGATATTAAGAGACTTGTTTACGTTGTTGTTGTCCTTAGTCTTTAATTAGTAATTTATATAGACTTTTTTAGTACCGCCGTAGACAGCGGCGGGAAACTTCTTTTTTGTCTGTTTTTTTTAAACAGCATTTTTTACACTGCTTAACTCCGTACAGTAGTCAAATATTGAAAAACCTTCTATAAGAAGAATAAATTGTGATAGAAAAAACCAAACTGTAGTAGCTCAGATTCAAAAAGCTACTACGATGTTTGCACAAATATTTGATGCTATCATGTTATCGCCCTATAATTTGCCCCAAATCTGAGACGTTTTTGGAGGCATTAATGATTACTACCAGCTTTCTACATCAGGTGATTTCTGATGATGGGTTTATTGTTGCAACAACCCTAGCCAAGGTGTTGCACATCACGCAAAACGATCTTGCCGAAGTAACAGGTCTATCACGCGATTCCGTTTCTAAGAGCGCCCGCTGTAAAAGCCGTTCTACGCAAGCACGTTTAAGAGATACCGTAGAGATCATCAACCGAGTAGCGGAGTGGTCTGGCGGTGTAGGACGGGCGTTTGCCTGGTTTCGGTCACAACCAATACCATCCTTTGGGGATAAAACCGCAGAGGATCTGGTTAAAGAAGGCCGTGCGGATTCCGTTAAGGCCTATTTAGCGAGAATTGCTGACGGCGGTTACGCTTGACGATAAACATCAGCCGATTTAGTGGCATTGTTTATCGCGCACACTATCCGATGTGGTCCTATGATCCTTTGTCCGGTAATGGAGCCAAGCAACATGGCGGTCGATTCAATCCACCTGGTTGCCCGGCACTTTATTTGTCACTTGATCCGACCACGGCATGGATGGAGGCACAGCAAGGTTTTCCGTTTAAACCGCAACCCATGACCTTAGTCGCTTACGAGATTGAATGCATTAAACTTGCCGACCTTAACGATGAGCGGCTTTTGGCTAACCTAGGCTGCTCAGCACAAGATTTAAGCTGCCCTTGGGAATATCTCGCAGCAGTAAATCAAATACCACCGACTTGGCGACTAGCCGAGCAACTACAAAGACTTGAGGTTGTCGGTATTCTGGTACGTAGCTTCGCTGCCGGCTGTACCGCTACAAACCAAAACCTGATTTTATGGAATGGGTCTGATACAGAACCGCATATGGTCCGGGTCATTGATGACTTTGGCATGCTACCCAAAACACCAGAATCTTGGACCGGATAACAAAATGGTGTTGCTGATAGCAAATCACCACAAGGGAATCAGGAGTTGGAATCATGATAGATGACCTAACCCCGTCTGGGATATATGGGGATTTGGCTACCAACCGCGATATAAAGGCCTCAATCGAAATCGATTGCAGCTTAGTGGTGGATGATTTCGCAGCAAAGCACGGCCAAACCATCCGTCAGCATTATGCTGCGGGCGGTTACAGTAAGGATTTTGAGGAAGGCTGGTCAAGCGAAGCTTCTTCAATGCACCGGCGAGCATTTAACGGCTCACCATAAAGGCGGTTCAAACGATCAAACAAACATCGTTGCCGCCTGTTTTTATTGCAACCAAGGACGGCATAAGCGGAAAGACCCGCCAGAGCCAGAACAATATAAACGGCTGGTTCACCAAAGACTAAGTCAGGGAGGATGGCATCAACTACGGATAAATTAAGCTTCAAGACATGGTTTCTGGTATTACTCGCAAAGGTCGAGCAATACCAGAGTCCTTGACGGGCCCTATGCCTGATAGGTGCAATTTTTAGGTTGTAAACTTGTGGCTATCGACCCCTTTCGATAACCGTTACCGATCACTAAATGATTTTGCTCGCGTTTTTTAACGGTTATCTCTTGAGATTTGCCAGTTTAGAACGCATCCTGGCAAGATTCACGGAACCGATCACTTTGTTCGCTGGATATGTTCGGCGGCGAATACCACAGTTTCTTTTCCGGGATTTGTTTCGTTGTAATCGATCGATATTGGCCATACCTGAGCAAAGTTCCATTCAGCGATCGGGGTTAACGTTTCATCGTAGGCAATCAAAGTAGCATCGAAGCGGGCCCTAGCGATGTTTCTATCGGCTATCTGTTGTCGCCAATTCCACAAATCCAGCGATTTCCCCAGGATTTTGCTACAGGTTATATTTTTAACTGACAGGGGTCCTGGTACCTTGGCGGTAATAATTTCGCCTCGCGGCCCAGTCCTAGCTTGCACAAGTTCGTTTTGCGAACCCATACCTTTGCAGTCCGTGAAATAGACGGTGATCGCGCCGGCGCTAAATTCAAAGCGGGCTGACGAGTCAATGTTGGCATTCGTATCCTTCGTGGCGGCCGCGTTAGCGGATGAGACCATGATAAATCCCAATATAACGCTTAAAGAACTGTTAAATATTTTCATACGATTTCCTCAACAAAGTTTAATAAAATAAAAACTATTCGGCTTGGCCTTTTGCAAGATCGAATAATTCGATATTTTGGTTTAGATGAAAGTCATCAAATTTATATTTAAAAGGTCTATCAGCAAACTTGATGGTCTTAACTTTGTATCGGCAAAACGGATGCCAATTCTCGCGAATCAAGGCAATAACAGGCTAAATATTTGAATGTAAAACGTTATTAATAACGTATGATCAAGAAACCTCTTCACGAATACAGTCTGTGCGCCACGATATTTCGTTTTCAACGCGGCATATCGTAAGAAAGCCCTAAACAATGCCGAGTTATCGATGCTATTGCATAAGCCGATTTCATTGCGAAATCGGGACGCGGGTCCCGGAAAAGGAACAATTGACAGCGGTTTAAGCAAGATTCGTTGCGATCGATCGCGGTTTGCAGCGCGTTTGTCTAGCCTATGGTAGGCAGTGTCGACGTTTCGGGTTGCCGGTGGGAATCGTCATAAAGATCGACATTGAGGTTGTTAGCCGGAACCCCAGAAAATTTTGGCACACTGAATATATCTATTTTGCGTATTCCAGCAACCAGTTCCGATTCCACTCAGGCCATCGATTCCGATACAAATCCACCAGTAGTGAAAGTCGGCTATTAAGAGTGGTGAATTGTCGCAACCGACCCTCACCCGTCATACGCCTTTCTCCAAAGCGGCCGCATGCCCAAACATCGTTTTTCGGGGTTCGCTTCTAAGAAGCAGCCTTTCGTTGGTTCCGGCAGTCGGCCAAGAGCGACTATAGAATCTTTCAGGTCAACGGCAGTTGACAGCCTCTGACCAGACAGTCAATGTAAAACTCACTCACTGTTACATTTTGACTGAACAAAGGCACAGCGAAAATCACAAAAAAAGCCTTATAATTTGTACCATTATCAATACGGTTTTTCGGATTCTAGTGAATGAGTTTATTTTTTCCGAAAAGCTCCATTTCTATAAACGTAATCAGGAGTCTATATGAGCAGCCCTTTTAAGTTGGGAGCCTTTGCCGCTGCCTTTTCTTTGACTTTATTACCTACAACAGCTTTCGCTGGTGTATTTGGTTTTTTGGGTAATTTCGATGTCATTAACGACACGGGTCAAACTGCACATGGTTTTGAAATTGATCTAGATGGTTTAGATCCAACTGATATTACGGATACATTTGGTGGAGCAGGTCGTGGTTTTCCAAGTGGTCGAGGGTTTGATCCAAATACTGCGGTAGAACGATATGGGTCTCCAACCATTGCGTCTTACAACCATAACGGCGTTATTGGTACTAGTGTCACCTACTTGGGGTTATGGGATAACACTAATAGTATTTGGGATTTTGGCACGCCAAGTGGGACATTCATTACTCCCGGCGATAACTGCTGGACGGGGGGAGGTTTGGGTTATGGCTCATCGACGCCCTGCGATCATTTTGGTGTAGGCACTACAAAAAATGCCACGAACACCCATTACAATTGGCTACTTGAAACCAATACTCCAGGAACGTTGACTAATGGCAGCGTAACTTTACCAGCCCCAACCTGGACAGTCTCACCAGCCCCGCCTCCTGCACCCGGTCAACAACCAGCGCCCCCTCAGGTAATTGCAAAGATTCAATCACCAGAACCTGACGTTCCTGAGATAGATGGTGAAGCGCAATGGGGCGATGCTATTTGGGTAAAGGTCTTTACTACTGAGCTTGAAAATGACGTGAAGCTCGAGGATTTGATCGGTGGTAACGATGCTATAAATGCAGCAAAACAGCACACAGAAACTGAGTGGCAGCTACTACAGTATGATCCTGGCAATCCGTTATCAGCAGTCTTAGAATCTGGTTATGGCGCTCCCGTTGGTCCCAATGCAGCTTCAATTATCCGCCGATACGAATTTTATAAGTTTGGTGGCGAATATGATGCTAAGGATCACCATGCCTTAGTATTTAGCGATTCACTGCCGCAAGGGGGCGAGCTTGGCAATTATCTAGGCGCTCAAAATGCAGCTGCTAATTTACAAATTGTTGCTCCTCCTGTTCCGCTGCCACCGGCCTTTCTGTTCATGGGAACTGGATTACTGGTTTTATTACGAAACCATTGGTCAAAAGCTGGTTTTAACAAAGTAATTTGATAGCCAGCTTGATCCAAGTTATTTAGTCTTTTTGTGTCTAGCCTTGAACGGCAGCAATAAACTTATATGCAGCCGTTCAAAACAGACTTGTCAAGGGCAGAAAAAGGGTCGCCTGACGACCGTCAGCTCATCAGATTCATTGCCCGGAAGCCATCATTGAATTCGGATACCCGAAAGCAGCCGTTCGTCAATGAGCCAAACCGACCCAAAAGCGACAGTCGGCTGAGCTTTCAAATGACCGCTAATGGATAATAAGATGAAGCTGCGTTTGTGGAAGTAGACTGGGTTGAATGATAATGAAACCCAGCTAGAAGCCATTAAAGCTAGGTATCGCTGCCGCTTCACCCAGCCTACGGCCCTAATTACATTTATTAGAGAAACATAGATAGCTAAAAATCATCAGGGAGCCACAAAGCCATGCCCACAAGATTTTTTTTAATTGCATTTATTCTGCTTCTTATTTCCTGTTCAGGTTTAAAAAAGCAACCAAGCTCAGGATTAACAAGATTCAGTTTTGGTGGATTGAATGGCGCTAAAATAGAAAAAGGCACGTCTAATTGCAATGAGAATATAGGGTATGGAGTCGACAAAGCGTTAAAAGAAAGTTTGGGGAAATTATTTGATCCGGTAAGAAACCTAATGGGGAAGCCTGATGAAACGTTGGTTAAAGACGAGATTATGCATCATTTTTCTTTTACCAATTCTGTGCATCCAGTCATCAGTGTAATAGATAGGACAGACTATTCGATAGATTTTTGGTTCAAAGACGACGCAGTTGGCGAGGTGTATCGAGCCGATCAAGCAGCTCAAGACTATTGCATGTCAAGGGACAATAAAAATGCTGTATATGTTGGATTTTCATTTAGATGCGGAAATAATATTGCAGTTCCGCTTAGTATAAACGGACAGTTTATACAAGTTAGAGAAGAAGAAGTAATTGTGGCTTATAATTGCATGCCAGTAAATATTAAAAAATGATGAGGTAGTTGGGATATGCCTGGATTGAAAAATAACGTACCTTTTTATGCATCACCGGCTATGTGGGGAGCTGCTGCTACTTTAATGGCATCCTTAATTGGTACCATTGCAACAATAACAGCAATTTATTATCCAAGATTTGAAGATCTAGATAAAAAAATTGCGACTCTAGAAAAAGAAAATGAAAAGTTAAAAAAATCCATTAATGATCAAACCATTTATTTTAAATATATTAAAGACAGCCTTTTGTTCATATACCAGCGATCTGATGCTTCATCATGCGAGATTTGGCGAAAGAGTTTGATTGAGAATTCGGATAAGGTTCAGAGAGAGCTTGATCATGAATATTAAAACAAGCATTGGCTTATCGCAGTCAAGATGCGAGCCAAATATCGACCCAAGCATCAATAAGTCACGACGAATATTTATTCTTAATTCAGTTGTTATATTATCTGGGTGCGCTACCAAAACAACAAAAGAATGTTTAATGATTTCTAGTGAAGATCAAATGGATTGTCTTTATGACAGTATGTTTCCCAATGTTGTTGCCGGTGTAATTGCAGGCGCCGTTTTGGGTGGTGTAATTGCATTTGCAACGCATAATCATGCAGGATTGTTTGTTGCTATCGGCGGGATAGTTGGAGGCGTTTCAGCAGGAGCATTAACATATTACAACTTTATAAATGAAAAAGTGGATAATAATTCCATTAGAGGAATGGAATTCGTTTATCAAGATTGTAGATCAGATTTAAACAAGTTTCAGCGGATGTCTAAGTGTTCCAGGGATGAGATGCTTCAATATGTAAGTCGACTTGAGCAAGGTCGTTTAAATCAATTTGAATTAGATTTACTTACTGATCACCAAAATAAAAGGTTGGCAACAATAAAAAATGGTGAAGAGTATAAAGAACTTGTGCAAGAGGTTGTATTAAAACTAAGCAAAATAGATATAAGTTTAGGTCATCTAGCCAAAGATAATGACCAATTGAAAGGCATGAATAACCCTCAGCGCTCTCTCTTAAAAAAGGCTGATGACATCAGTGAGAAGCTGTTTCTTATTTCAAAATCTGTTGAAGACCTAAAACGTGACAATAACGAAATAAATAAACGACTTATAATGATGAAATCATAATAACTTTATCTTTGATAAGCAATAAGTAGCATGTTATTCAACATTAATAGAAGGGTAAGCTCTTCAATTAAAATAAGGCTCACCTAATATTGTGCGTATTTTTTTGAATTTGCTAGAAAAATACTTGCTTTCTCAGTGAAATTTTTTAAAGCGATTGTGTTGAAAAAAAGGCCATTTTCTGAAAAACTCATGTTTTATGCCTATTTTTAACCAAATTAAAATAAATAGTTATGCTTTTTAGAAACGGCAAAATTGGTCAAATTTCTTAAATAACCGACTTTTTAACACAATCAAAGCAAAACCTGTCATTCAATAATTCACCTCAACTGTCTGGTAATGGCCGTTATGCAAAGCTTTGCATAACGGCCATTATGTGAAGTTTCCTTTTATGTACAGAGGCTTTAGCGCAACCCCGATGTTAGCTGGCTTTAAAGCCTATATCTTGCCCGCAACCTTTGCATAATTTCCATGATTTGTAACAAGCTTTCAAAAACACCAAAAGGGAGCAATGCCCGCGTTTTTCCCTATCGATGTCGTCAGGCCAATCGAATTCTCACTATTTATCAGCATGAGAGATAAATTTCGCATGATTGTTTCCCGGTAGCGAACTATTTTGAGTAGAAGGAAAGCTATCTGTTGTGCTGAGGGTTGTTTTCTGAAATGAACAGCAGAAAATCGCCCCCTGAGATTTGCAAAAATTATGACCAGCTTTTTATTTTTCTGCCTTGCTCAGTCCGCTTGATTCCTGATGTCAACTATTCGAAACCAAAACACTGTGCATAAAAGGAAACTTCACATAATGGCCGTTAGCGACTTTAGCTTCGTCGAATCCATTAAAATTTTGAACGTCAGCTATCGAGATGGGTGAATTCACAGTTTCGGCCAAAAACTGTCTTCAACGATGCCGTCACGGGGTTAATTAACCAAAAGACCGGTTTGTCCCGGCACCTCGCTGAACCCCTTGGTATCACTGGCTTGCAGCCGAAATATCGATTTCAAAATCCCCAATCAGTTTTTTGATAACCTCTTGAATATCAAGAAGACTTCCCCGGTTGTAAAATTCATATTTGCCAATGAAGTTGATGTGCTGCCAGGCGACGGGTGAAAAACGCAGTATTTCCTTCGCTTTGCTTGGGTCCGCGACCTGATAATGCTGATAAAGCGCCGACAAAATAGTCGCGTTATAAAAAATCACTGCGTTGGCAATGAGCCGGATGGATTCGGCATTGATGTCGAGTTCAATTTCAGTCTTTCCATTCAGCATCCGGCCACCGCTGACTTTGGCGATGGTCGCGCTTAACTGGTGATAGGATTCGCCGCGATTCAAAGAGCCTTGCACCACTTCGCGTACTTCCTTGTTGTCGATATAATCCAGCAAATAATCGGTCTTGATGATTTCATCGAAGGCGATCAGCGCTTTCAAGGTCGGATTGAGCTTTTTGTAAGAGGATAATTTGCTGACGACCTGGCTTTGCGTCGTTTTTTTAGTGGCCAGTGACGCCAGTATTCTCAAGACATTATCCCATTCCTTGATAATCAGGGCTTTATTGACCCTTTTGCTGGGTTTGATAATTTGTTTGGCGTAGTGCTCGACCTCATCGAAACACACCAAGTCATGTTCGGATTTGTCCCGCAACTGGGTAAAGCGCGGCATAAACCGGTAACCAAATAAATACATCAGGGCGAAGTTGACGCGATTGATGCTGTGCATATCGCCGGAAACAGCCGCGATTTCAATATCCGACGTATTGCTTTCGACAATATCCAGCAAGAAGTGGCTTTCATGCTGATTGGCGCCGATGACCTTGAGGCAAAGCGGCAGATGATTGGCGCTTAGCAAAAACAAAACCACGCCTTGCAGCATGCCGAAATATTTTTTCGAATACCGCGATTTGATCGTATGGTATCTCGTTGCTAATTTTTGACCGTCAACACTGGCGTGGACGCCATAATCGGACAAGTTGTATTCCGAAAAAATGGCTAATTTGGCCGTATGATTCATGATGACATCGTTGGCTGCCGCGAGGGTTTGATAGCGGATATGGTTCTTGTTCACCCGATCCAGGTCTTGCTCTTTTATATCGCTAATCGCTTTCATCTTTTTGGTTTCCGTCCCCGTCGCGTTGGCGATAATACAGGCATGAATGACTTCGGGATCGGGGGTTGATTTCGCGTATTTGGGCTGAAGATGCGAAAATGATTTTAAAAAACCGGTGGTTTCTGCCGCAAACCTGAGAATATCGGCAATACTGGAAACATGAAGCTTTTCGTAGAAAGGGTTGTTAACGCCGTCATCGAGCCGGGTATACGGCAGCGTCCATTTGACGTTGTCGCCTTGCTTATTGGGCTGAATCTTTAGACTGGTATTTTCGCCGGAATGAATATGCTGATTGACCAAGTCGTATTTGGGTTTCAGGTTTTTTTCGAATTCGTCCAGCAAGGCCGCAATATCCATCGACAACAAAGGCATATTGAGCTGTTTTAAAATATCATCCTTGTGCTCGGCCCAATAGTCCGCGTCTATCAGTTCATCGTCCAGCGTGCGATAGTTAATGCTGTCTTTGATGAAGACCGTGTTGTTGGCAATGCCTTGTTTGATTTGGTGGTAAACCATGCATTCGTAGCGGTCGCCATCGACCCGCTTGACGACTTTTTGATCGCCGGCTTTTACTTTAAGAGTGAGAAACTTCTTTAGCGATTGGGGGGAGAAGTTCAGGGGTACGACTTGATAGGGATAATCCCGGAATGACTGGTCACCGTTCAGATGTTTTCTTAAAAAAGCAATGGCCTGCATCAATCCCTCATTCGTACAAGAAAATTCCAGCACCTTGAATAAGGGCCGAATATTCTTCTTAATGGTCAAGGCTTGTTGTGTGTAGTATTGCCAGCGATAAAAATCCCGATCCAGATTGGGTTTTTTAAAATCATCCAGGAATTGCTTGTAATCGGCCTGTGGAACCACCTCGAAAGCTTTTGCTCTGACTTGTTCATCCGGAATGTGTCTATCGATATTAATGGCTAACACTTGGCAAGCCTGCTTTCTCAGTTTGGTATCGACGTTTTCCAGCAACTCAATTTTTGAGCGTTGATAATCTTCGGCGTCATCGGCGTATTTGTTCATCTTCTGGATCAGGCTGGTCACCAGAGAGTCATTGATTTTAAGAAACCGGCGATGCACGTAGCACAGCAAATACAGCCGGGTCAGATTTTTATCGCTAATGCGCCGAAGTTTCTGGATGGTGTAAAATTCCGCCAGATTCGCATAGTAGATAATATTCTGTTCAGACAACCCCAGTTTTGGCATCAGAAGCTTGGATTGCTGGTAAATGCCGATGATCAATTGTTGTTTGGCCACGCTATTCTTGATTTCCGTGGTGCTGAAATTTTTTTGATCCTTTTTGAGTAGCGTGAGGTTATAAAACAACTCGTCGTTTTGTAACAGCTTATCCAACTGCGCACGGAGTTCTTTATCGGCATCGGTGTACAGCTTATTGACCAAGCGGTTGCGTTCATCCTGAAGCGCGGTCGAAACGATATCCTGGAAAGTTGAATACGCCGGCCGGATGACATTCTGTTGTTGGCAGTAGACCAGCAAGCCTTCCAACACAAATTTTGCCAGCGCGTGGCGTTTGACTAGGCCCTTGGCCTCTTTGATCAATTGGGTCTGAAAGTCGGCATCGGCCTCTTTCAAACCGAATTTACGCATCAGTTCGCAACGGTTCCGGTAGTGATGATTTTTCGATACCTGCTTTTTAGGAAATGGCTCGCCCGGAAAATACAGTTGCATAATAAACGCCGTATCCGCCTTCACCCGTTGAAAACTGAACAGGAAGAAATAATTGACGGCCCGGTAATAGCCTAGCTGCAAGATATAGTCAACTTTACCGGTGGTGTTGTTTTCGAGGCTATTGAGGAAGGTTCTATCGTCGGCATCGAGGGCGAACAAAAATGACCGCTCTTCGTCATCGAGCTTGGGTATCGAATAAAGCGCATTGATTTCGTCCTGGGTCAATATGTTCAGTCGTGCCATGTTGTTTTGTCGAATTGTCGGCGATTGCTCTATGAAACGGCGTCCTATGCCGATCACCGTTGCGTCTGAAACATAATTTTGACAAATGATGCCTATCAATAGATCAAGGCCTAGTGATTGACTGGGAGTCGGGCAGAAAAGTCTATCAATAGACACCATTTTCCTTTATGATCGATAGTCTATCACAACATCTAAAACTCATTTGATGGAAAATGATCATCGGATACGCCAGAACCTCGACCATCGATCAAATTGCCGGCCTCGAAGCTCAGCTTCGGGAACTCGAAGCCATTCAGTGTCAAAAAATATTTCAGGAGCAAGTATCGTCTGTTGCGCGTCGCGTACAGCTCGAAGCAGCTTTGGACTTTGCGCGGGAAGGCGACGTACTGGTGGCCACCAAACTCGACCGGCTCGCCCGCTCGGTTGCCGACCTCATGACGATTATCAACACGCTGGAACAAAAAGCGGTTGGCCTGCGGATTCTGAATCTGGGCATGGACACCCAAACGCCGACCGGCAAATTAATGCTGACCGTCTTGGGTGGTGTTGCCCAGTTCGAGCGGGAAATGATGCTGGAGCGACAACGGGAAGGCGTGGCTAAAGCCAAAGCGGCAGGAAAGTATAAAGGCCGTACTCCAGTGGCTACCGAGATAAAACAAGAAGTCGTAAGCCTCGCCGAAAGCGGTATGGCAAAAACCAAGATTGCTCGGCAGTTGAACATCGGAGAAGCTACCGTCTATAGAATACTTGCAGCAGCGAAAACAGCATGAATTTTACGGCAGGGTAAACGTTATTAATATTCAATTACTTGCCAAAAAACTGATTGGCGATTTGGAAATCGATCTTTCGGCTGTAGGCCAGTGATACCAAGGGTTTCAGCGGTGTGCCGGGACAAATCGGTCTTTTGGTCAATTAACCCCTATAAGTACGCCAAGGGTCCAGATCGCGCTATGAACTAACGAAGGCTGCGATGTTTTTAGAAGGTGGCAACGCTTACCGATAACCGTAACAATCCAATTCCAGTGGAGTGCCAGATGGATCATGAGGATAGCTAAAAGCCCCAAGCTGATCCAAAAATGGATATTGCCCCATTGATGCCGGCTCAAACCCCATAAAGTCAGGGTCTTGTTACTACCTGGCGGCAAGGGAAAACGTAACAAATAGCCTGTGGCAATCATTCCTAAAAACAGCAGAGCCGCAACCAAATCGATGATTACATTAACGAGGGTACGATTCATGTTCGGTCGTTGTATTAGTCAAAGGTGTATGCGTTTAATGAAGAGAATGCCATCACATCAATGCCACACACTACCTTAATTCACCAAATACGAAATTACTCCGCTTTGTTATTAACCTTATACCACCAAAGACCTACCACCACTGCTATACCTGCCATAGCGACAAACAATTGGGTTGGGTTTTGATATAACGCTTCAATAAAAGCACCGACGAATTTTGGCATGCCGCGATAACAAGCAATATCCATGAGCTACTCCTGAGTATTTTCAAAACCCTCAGCTTATTTCTAAAAATCAGGATTGTCTAGCTCAACGGCTCTAGCTAGTTCATTGAAATATGGCTAATTTGGTGAAACTGATGGGCCGATACGGATTGGAAACAACGGGAGTTTTCCGAATGCTCAGGCTCTTTGCTCCTCTTTGTCAGTCGTCATTTCGAGGAGCTTTATGCAAGATTCAGCTATCTGAATTGGCCTGAGTTAATGCCGTATCTTTTCAGCTTGCCGTATACTGCTCTAGGCGTCAGGCCCATGGCATCCGCGACTTGTTTGACGTCACCGCGATGGCTTTGCATCGCTTGCTTCAGGAATGCTTGTTCCGCCTGAGTTAGTATGTTTTGCTTGTGCGTGTTCCAGTCGTTGACCTTATCGGCAACTGGTTGTTGATCCAATTCTAGGCTAGTCAATTCATTACCTTTGCAGAATAACACACCTCTCTCCAAGGCATTTTCCAGCTCGCGAATATTGCCGGGCCAAGTGTAAGCGCGGATTTTTCCCATCACCTCGCGATTGACCGACTGCACGTTTTTCGAGTATTTTTCATTCAGACGCTTCAGAATCAACTGCACCAGATGCGGCAGGTCTTCCGGGCGCTGCGCCAACGGCGGTATCCATAACCGCACCACGTTCAGACGATAAAATAAATCCTGCCGAAACAAACCCTGCTCGACGTGTTGCTCCAAGGAGCGATTACTGGCGGATACGATACGCACATCGACATGCAAGGTGTGTTTGCCGCCGACCCTTTCCATCTCGCCCTCCTGAATCACCCGCAACAGACGCGTTTGCGCTGCCGGCGATAAGGCATCCACTTCGTCCAGAAACAAGGTGCCGCCCTCGGCGCGTTCGAAAAAGCCTTGATGCACTTCGATAGCGCCGGTAAAGGCCCCTTTCTCGTGGCCGAACAGCGCACTTTCGATCAGACTTTCCGGAATGGCACCGCAATTGATTGCCACGAACGGCTTGTGGCCACGGTCGCTCATCGCGTGTATGGCCCGGGCAATCAATTCTTTACCGACGCCGGTTTCGCCGTTGATCAACACCGTGGCCTTGGTCGGGGCAATGACTTCCACTTGCTGCAGCACTTTTTGCATCGCCGGCGATTTGGCGATGATGGCCGGGGCCGGTTTGGCCGCATGTTGTTTGGGCAAACTCCACCAGACGTTTCGCATTCGTTCTTCTATGCGTGAATGCAGCGCCGCCATTTCTTGCTTTTCTTCCGGTTGATCTTCACGCCGATATTCCAAACCCGGCTTATCAACGGCGCTATCGCGCTGGGTGTGAATACACACTTCACAACCGCCGTTTTGCTTGGCGATGCTCTGCCGAATTTCGACTTTGGCGTATCCAAAGTTGCGGGCGGCAATTCCGCCGAACACGCTGGAGGTCATCCGGCACAACTCCGGAAAATTAGTCACACCGTCGCCGAACGGACATCGGCTATTCACCACAGTAATGGTGCCGGCCTCGACCGAGGCCAAGGAAAAGTTACCGCCGATATGATTTTTAAGGGCCAGAATCAAATCGATATACTCTTCATTGCCCAATTCGCCTTGGCGTTGATATTCATCCCGATAGGTCTGCTCGAAGTACAGTCCGGCACTCTTGGCAATCCGTTCGATCAGCAATTCGCAATAATCGCCACCCTCCTGCTCGCAGGCATGCATCAGCTCCAGGATGAAGGTTTGCAGGAAAAACACCGGCGAAATCTGGGAAAAATCGTGTCCGCTCATAAAGTCTTTGAAAAATGAAATTTAATTTCACATATTGAAGCATAATTTCACTACGCCACCCATTGTGATTTTCTAAGCATCTGATTTTTATAGGATCTAGCCTTTAAAAATATTGGCCCATGGATTGCTCTACTACAAACGGAAAGCGCCAAAGAAGGCTTTCACAGCCAGCCATTGAACTTGGCTGAACACTAAAACTATAAAACATCTTTCGAGGAGATCATCATGAGTGACAACAAACCGCCATTGAACCCGCACCCGCTGAGCGAATATGTAGCCTGGGCCGGCAATCGCAACCGCGAACCGATCTTGGGCGTGTTAAAAGAAAAACTCCCCAAGGACAAAGGCCGGGTGTTGGAAATGGCCACAGGCAGCGGCATGCATATCAATTTTTTCGCACCGCATTTCGATCACTTACACTTCCATCCGACCGACAAGGATCAGGAAGTATTTGATAACATCAAGAAATTGACCGGCGACCACGGCAACGACAACATCGCCGACCCGGTGCATTTGGATTTGACCGATCCCGACACCTGGTTCAACCCCGGCGAAAAAGGCAGTTTCGACGCCATTTTCTGTATCAATATTTTTCAAGTGGCGCCGATTTCAATTGCCGACGGCATGATGGAATGCGCCTCGCATCTGCTTAACGAAGATGGAATTTTATTGATTTACGGACCTTTCAAAGTGGAAGGCAGTTTCACTACCGATTCCAACGCCGAATTTCATAGCACCCTGTCCTCATACGACGTACCGGAATGGGGTTTGAAAGACGTTGCCGATCTAAAAAAAGCCGCCGCCAGCCATGGCATGGTATTGAAGGAAATCATCGACATGCCGGCCAATAACTTTTCCTTGGTTTTCGGCCGCGGGTAACAGGAATAGATCAGCAAGAGCCTGAAAACCGCCCGTGTCGATGCGACAGACTGGCACGATAGCTGTGAAGGTCCGGGTTGTCGAGAATGCAAACATATTAATTGGTTAACCATCAACAATCAGACGGAGAGTGTTTTGGAAGATGTGGCACGTATCAAATCTCATCCATTGGTACCGGCAGATATTCCGGTGTACCGCTTTATTTACGACGTTAAATCCGGGCGCTTGCTGGAAATACCCGCCGCTGCCGAGGCCGGACGGGCAAGCTGATGACGACGAACAGAATGGCGCTGGTGCTGGGTGTTGGTCCGATACAGGGCTTGGGAGCGGCGTTGGCCCGGCGTTTTGCGGCGGAAGGCTTGCCAGTAGTTATCGCAGGGCGCAGTTCGGCGAAACTGGCCCTGGTGGCGGACGCCATCGCCGACGCGGGTGGCATGGCTATCCCGGTAGTGGCTGATGCCACCAACGAAAGCGACGTAAAACGCTTGTTCGAGACCGCCAGCGCTGGCGGCAGGATTTTGGACATCGCGGCTTACAATGTCGATAGTAATTTGGCCGCGCCGCTGCTGGAAACCGACCTGGCCATGTTCACCACCTTGTGGCAACAAAACAGTCTCGGCGCTTTTCTGTTCGGCCGCGAGGCCGTCAAACACATGTTGCCGCAACAACAAGGCAGCTTGTTTTTTACTGGCGCCACTGCGTCGTTACGTGCGAAACCGCCGTTTACCGCGTTTGCCGCCGCCAAAGCCGCTGTGCGGGCCTTGGCACAAGGCATGGCACGCGAATTTGGCCCGCAAGGTATCCATGTGGTGCATGCCATCATCGATGGCGTGATTAACGGCGAGCGCGCACACCGGCAGTTTTCCAGATTCGTCGCCGCCAAAGGTGCGGATGGCTTGTTAAACCTGGAGGCGATTGCCCAAACCTATTGGGCGGTACACCAACAACATCCCAGCGCGTGGACGCATGAACTGGATTTAAGACCTTTTAAAGAGCCATTCTGAGCATTTAACCGGCTATAACTCAATTACTTACCGAGACTGACTGATGAAAATATTTTTATACGCGGAATTCCAGGTTGCCATTCCTTTCGAGCAAATCGATTGGCAAGCTATCAATGTCGAGATGAAGAAATTTCCGGGTTTGAAATCGAAAACCTGGCTAAGCGGCGTTAACAATAAAACCGTCGGCGGCTTTTACGAATTCGATTCGATCGAGAATGCGCAAAACTAT
>NZ_CP184129.1:0-17010 GCF_052474515.1 Methylomonas sp. 2BW1-5-20
CGCGAGTTGGGCCGAGGTCTGGGCCACCGTGTTTTTTTGAGCCGCCAACAACTGTTGGCGCTATCTCGTTCGCTTTCTCCTTCCATGCCTTCGCACCCACCCACCCACGAGCCGCCATGAGGTCAAAAAGTTTTTCTCCTACTGTTGGCGGGCTGTGCGGGTGTGGTGTAGGCCAATCAAAATTGGCGGAAAGGTCTTTCCTGATTGCAACGAACACAACACGCGGGCGAAGTTGCGAAACTCCGTAATCTGAGGCGTTTAATAGTCGCCAGTCGGTTTTGTAGCCTAGTTTTTGGATTTGTCCGGAAACATATTTCCGGTAGTCGTCAAAAATTGCATCGAGGATGCCGCGCACATTCTCAATCATCACGGCACGGGGGCGGATTTCGTCTATCAAACGAAGCGCCGCCGGAAACATGTTTCTTTCGTCGGCCTTCCCTAGCTGTTTGCCAGCCTTGGAAAATGGCGGGCAAGGTAAGCCGCCGGCTAATAAATCAATTCCCTTGAACGGGGAGCCGTCAAAGGTTTCTAAATCCTGCTCGAATACTTGCCAGTGTGGCCGATTAAATCTCAATGTCTCGCAACATCTCGCGTCTATCTCGACAAGCCCTTGATGACCAAAGCCGGCCATTTCAAGCCCTAGAGCTTGCCCGCCGCCGCCCGCGCACAATTCCAATGATGTTAAACCAGTTTCAAGCATTTCCCCGCATACCTTCTGAATGTTTTTAAGGCAATATGCCCCTTTCTATCCGTGCAATTCTGGCATGGTTTCCCTTTTGGTGAAATCAAAAAGCAAATCTAAGCCCGATTTTTCTCGGTTGCACTGCTGCGGGCGGGGTGCTAGTTTTTCTCTATCGCGTCGGTTCCGCCTTCTGGCCGTTCCGGCGTGGCACCCCTAAAAAGGTGTAAACGCTTCTAGCGTTAAAGGGCGGCGAATGTGTCCGCCCTTTTTTTGTGCCCGATTTTTTACGACCTCGCGCTTTTTGCGAGATCGTAAAAAATGGGCAGCCGTCGGCAGACTAAATGCCCTTAATCCGCGCGGGGAGCGTCGCTTCTAGCGCCTCAATTTCTGCGGCTAACTCCTCGTGATAATCAAGCCTTATTCTTGCGCTTTCGGGTGTCTCGTCCTCGGGCGCTATCGCTGTTGCTGCGAGTAGTCGCTTGTTGATTGCCAAAAGCTCGGCTTGTTCTGCTTCGGTTAATTTGCTCATGGCTCGCCCTCTGGTGATGTGGTCGCCAGATTGTCGCAAAGTTTGACCGTTCCCGCGTTTCTAGTGTGTGATTGCCGTTCCTTCAATCAGTGCGAAAGCAAGGCGGCTTTGTGAATAAGGCAACAATCAAAAAGGCTTTATTTATTGTTGTATCACTCGGGGCGGTTTATGCCTTCAATGTCTATTTTGGTGATGCTTTCCCGTGGTTTGTCGGTGTCGCCCTTGGGGTTGTCTATCTTTTTGTCTTTGATGACTACCAAGACCCCGTCTACACCCCAGAAGACAGGGGCGCAGAAATTGCTGACTTTGAAGCAATAAAAAATGCGGAACTGTTGGGTGGCTCTGGGATTCCGATTGGCTACAAAACTTTTGATAATAACAATAACCCAACCCGCCATTTGCTCCACTACGCCGGAGAAAATCACCTCTTCACCTGCGGCAAAGCCGGAAGCGGCAAGGGTGCAACTATCATTGTTCCCGCCCTGCTTGAGTTCGGCGGCTCCTGCATCGTGATTGACCCAAAAGGACAGAATACCGCAATCACGGCGCGGCAACGGGCGCGGCTCGGTCATAAGGTGTTCATCCTCAACCCTTACAACGTGCTATCTGACCACCTCAACGACAAAGGGGACAACGTCCAAAACCTCGCGGGGTTCAATCCGCTTGACCGTATCCGGTCAGAGTCGGATTCATTTGTTGCGGATGTGCGCAGCCTCGCGCAAGCCTTGATTGTGGATAGTGGAAAGGGTGACTCCCACTGGCCGGACACGGCACGGGAGTTGGTTTCTGCGCTGATTATGCACGTATGCCGGACAGCTTCGCCCGAACGTCGCAACCTTGGCGAAGTGCGGGCGCTGCTCGCCCAACCCCTTGAAGGCTTCTTGAATACCATCACTGACATGATGGAAAGCGATTTTGCCCCGCTTGCCCAAAAAGCCGCGCAATTTTCGGAAGGAACCAACGAGATTAAAAGCGTCATCAGTGCCGCACGGACTCAACTGGCCTTTCTCGATGACCCCGCTATCTGTGCGGCGCTGGCAAAATCAGATTTTAGTTTCTCGGATTTGAAGCGCGAAAAAATCACGGTTTATCTGGTCTTACCGTTCAAGCAACTGGAAGCGCAAGGGCGCTGGTTGCGGCTGCTCATCACGTCCGCAATCGAAGACTTGACCGAAGAGCCGCGCGAAGATGATAGCCGCGTCTTGTTTATCCTTGATGAGTTCGCCCAGCTCGGCCGCCTTCCGGCGATCGAGCGGGCGCTTGCTTTGGTGCGTGGCTATAAGGTGCAGCTCTGGCCGTTCATTCAGGACTTGCCGCAACTCCAGCAGCTTTACCCCGAGCGCTGGGAGTCCTTTCTGTCGGGGGCTGGGGTTCAACAATTCTTCACCCCCAACGACAAAACAACGGGGGAGTATGTTAGCAACCGATGCGGCCAACGTCTGCGCCGTCGTTCCTCGTCCTCCATCTCAACCACAGAAGGCAAAGACAGCAAAAGCGCGACCTCGGGGAGTTCGTCTTCTGACCACTGGGAGCCGCTTTTTCAGCCTTGGGAGCTTTACGGCAGAAACTCCATCACTCAAATGATTTTTGTTGAAGAGTTGTCACCCGTCGTGTGTGCTTATCGGTGGCCGTATTTTCTTATCCATCCTTCAGACCCAAACCTAAACAAAGAGCTTGCCGACCCTGACCCCTTCCACCTGTAAGGGGCTTGCTATCGCTGGCCGCGTGGCGCTATGCTGACCACGCGGAACAGCTGGGAAGCGATGGCCGCCAAGGTGCGAGAGGTCAGCCGAAAGGCTGGCCTTTCCATTTTCTAAGGCTCAAACTCCCGTCCACCGTCGTTCTCGTTTCCAGTCTCCCGCCATTGTTTCAGCATCCGCTTGATGCGCTCTTCGCGCTTGGCTTGCGCCGTCTGCACCTTCTCGCGGCTCTGCTGGTCGGCCTGTTCTCTGTGGAGTTCGTGCCATGCTTGCTTAGGGTGTTGTCTCGCTTGCTCCTGCCGCTCCCGTGCCGCTTGGTTTTGCGCTCGCTCGGCGGCTGTTGCGTCCGTGTTGGTGTAGGTGGTTTGCTTGGGCAGTTCCTCCCGCAATCGTTGCTTAAAGCCGCCCCGCCTCATTTCTGGCTTGTCGCCTTTGGCCTCGATGCGGTCGCGATACTGCCGCCACGTTTCATACTCTGCCCGCTTCTGGCGGTAGTCGCTTTGCCGTTTCAGTTCGGCGGCCAACTCGTCGGCTTGCCCTTTGAGCAAGGCGGCGGTGAGGTCGTGGCGCTGAATGTGGTTGAAGTCCTGAACAGATGCCCCGCGCTCTAGGTGCGCGTTACGTTCAAAGCCGCGCTGCTGGCGGTCGTATTCGCGGGCGTGGCGGTCGCGCATTCGCTCAAGACGCGCGGCGGCTGCCTTCTCCCATACTTGGCGCCGCGTTTCGTCGTCAATGTAAAAGGCTTTGGTTTTTTCTTTGCTGTCTTGCGCCTCTTTCATGGCATGGGCGGCGCTAGCATCGCCCTTGCCTTTGCGCTCCTTCTCGTTTTTTAGCTCTTCTTCGGCGGCCAGTTGTTGAGCAAGCCGCACCTCGTCCAGCGTCGGCACGTCCAACCCGTTATCAAGTCCGGCCATGCGGTCTTTGATTTGGGCGGGCGCGGCTCCGGTCGTGCGTTTGCCGATGCTGTAGACGTTGCCATTCTCGGCCACGGCCACGAAGTCGCGGCGGTCGCCTTTGGCGAGGGTGTAGCCTTCCTCTGCCAATGCAAAAGCAAAGTCTAGGGCGTTGTCTGTTGTTTCCCATGCGTGGCGGATCTGGTCGCGGATGTCGTGGACATTCTCGCCAGTCCGCCGCGCTTGCTCTGTCTCTGGCCGCCCTGCCCGCGAATGGTCACGGGCTTGGGTTTTCTCACTGGTGACAATCCGCAAGCCCCAATCAAGTTCCATCTGGCGGGCAAGCTCTTTGCATTTAATCCGGTCTTGCCAGAGGTCGGCTGCCTTCATGGTTTCAGGGTTCACGCGGTTTATCACTAAATGACAATGCGTTGTGCCGTCCTGCTGGTGATGCAGGACGACGGCGGCTTGATGGTCTTCCATCCCGAACGCTTCCGCCACCCGTTCGGCGGCGGCTTGCCAGTGTTCGGCGCTCAAGCGTTCACCATAGGCCGCCCGCATCTGCACATGATAGGCGTGGTTTTCGCAGTTGCTCCGCTCGGCCAGATTGTCCATTCTGAATATCGCTTGCCGCAAGCTGGCCGCGTCCATGTTCCGATATTCCAAAACTTCGGCGTGTTCGTTTTTGCCGCTCTCCAAATAGCGGGCGAGTGATTGGCCGCCTTTGCCTGCTCGGGCTTTAACTATCACCGCTCAAAGCCTCGTCCAGTCGTTCGAGTATCTCCCGCACCTCGGCCAAACACGCGGCAAGGGCGGGCGGCGGGATAAGCTGGCCTTGATTGGCCAGCTTCGTTAATTGGTTCAGGTTGCCGCCCACCTTGCCAACCTGACCCGAGAGCCGCGCGAGTTCGACGGCATCACGGGCGGCGCGGCGTTTGGTGCCTTCGGTCTGGCGGCCAAGTAGCAAAGTTCTGGCGTAACCTGACAGGCTCAAGCCTACGGCCTCCGCGTCGGCTTGAACCTTGGCGCGTTCGTCTGCGTTCAGTTGAACGGTCAAGGGCGAACGCTGGCGGTTATCACTGGCGCTCATGGCCGCCACTCCTTCCGCCGCTCGGCGGGTCTGTTTGGGGGATGAAACGGGGGCAAGCCCCCTTTCCAAGTAGAGGGAGAAAGCGGAGCCTTTCGACCGTTGGCGCGCATCGCGCCACTAACTTGCTCTGTTCGGATTCCATGAAACCAAGTCTATCAGAAGCCGCCGCGAATGTGCAAACGTCCGCAAGGGGGGACTAGTCCCCCCTCGGCTTCGCCTCACCCCCCTAGGATACGGGACAAGGTGCGAGGCTTAGAGATTCGGGGATTTCTTGGGGTTCGGTTGGTGTTGCCTGACCAGTTCGGCGGCCACTCGGTCGGTGATTTTGCGATATTCCAAAAGCTCATCTAAAGCGGCGGCCAAAAGCTGCGCCCGTTTGCCCTTGCTCTTGGGGCGGCGCTTCGGTCTTTTCTGTAACTCTGGCGGCGCGGCGGCTTCGGGGTTGAATTGCCGATGTGCTGCCCATGTGTCGCGGGGTTGGGTCATTCCCCGAGGTTAGGGCGGTTCGCTGGTTAATTTCAATAAAAATCAGCCTTTCCAGCCTCTAAAAATCTTTCTGAACAATGCGCCCTTGTCCGGCTCGGGCTGTTCTGGTGGGGTGGTCTCGGCTGGCTTGGGTTCTGGCTGGTGGGTCAAAAGATTGGTGGCTTGCTGCCGCCAGTGGTCGCGGTCGGCCTTCAGGTCTTCAAGCTGGCTTTCGAGTAAACGGCGCTCTCTCTCAAGCTGGGCGCGTTCCCGTTCTCGCTCTTCCTGCTCTTTTTTGAGCATTTGCGCCAGTTGTTCGGGTGTTTGGTTGTGTTCTGCTGTCGTTGTGTCTCGTTCGGTTGCCTGTTTTGGAGGATACACCCTGAACAATTCTGACGGGTCTATCTGCCATTGGTTCTTATCGTCACGGCTCGCGCTCAATCGTCCGGCTTTTATAGCATCCAGCAAGGTGGATTTCTGTTTTCCGCACTCTTTGGCGGCTTGTCCAAGTGTTAAAGGTGGCATGTTCGGCCTGTGTTGTGGTGCGTTGTGTGTCGTTCGGTTGCCCGTTGTTCCGAATGTTCGGCCAGTTTTGCCGCAAAGTCAAGGTCTTGGGCGCGGTTTCTCATGTATCGCGCAAACTTTCACAGACGGCCACAGGAGGGCGGGAAGGGCTTTAGATGGGGAAAGGTGCCGGAAAAGGTCTTAAACCCTCTCAACGGCCAAAAAATCGGGGTTGGTGACGATTGAGCGGGGAAGGTTTCGCCCCCTGTGATAACCCGCCAAGCAAAAAACGCCCTCGGCTCCTGATTAGCTGGGGGTTCGCAAGTATCGCCAAAGCTGCGCGGCGGCTTGGTGTCCGTCCTCAAAATCCATTTTATAACCGCCTTTTGCGTAGTGCTGGCGGATGGTTTGCCCGTGGCGGTCGGCGAAGTCGTCCACGCTCAAGGCTGCATCCTGCATGATGGCCGCTTTTGTTGCGGGGTTCGTTGCAAGGTCGCTGAAGATTCCGGCGGGGTTTGGGTCTTCGGTCATGGGGTCGGTTTTTTCTTAAAAATCCGATTGTAACGCTCTTTAACTGCGTTTTCTCTGTCTTGCAGGGCTTTTAATTCGGCACTATTGGCCGTCATTTGGGCTAGGTGTTCTTCATCCCGTGGGAATCTGTCGGGGTTGGTTTCAAGTCTGGGCATCATTTTCAGGGCTTCAATCGTGTTGAGCCTCCAAAAACGAGCGCTTTCCGTGGGCGTGTGGTCTGGCTGGTCGTCCATATTCTGACCGTAGCAGGTCGCAGGGGCTGATTTCAAGCCTCGCGCCTTGCCCTATATCCCCGCCCTCGATCTGCGAAGCAGACCACGGGCGGAATAAAAAAGGGTTCTTTTTTGTGTGATGAGTTACCCACCCCCGCCCGCCGCCGCCAGCGAGCCTTAACGGCGCGCGGCGACGGTCAAGCGTGGATAACTCACCAAGCCCTTTTTTTATATATAAGAAGGGAGATTCTAGGATTTGTATATTTCACGGGGGTTTCAGAGGTAGCGAAGCGACAATTTCTGTCGGTGAAGCGACAAAACCAGTCGTTGAAGCGTCAAAATTAGCTTGATTTTTTGTCGGTTCTCGGACAAGCTCTTGTCAGTTGAGCGACAAAAAAAGGCGGTAAAAATGACGGAAAACAACCAAAAAGACGCCCTAATTATTAGCCATAAAAAGGGCGTTCCTGTCTATGCGACTAACCCAAGCGTTCCCGACCCTGACAGCATTAAAAAGCGTCGGGCTGTTAAGTTTGGCGACGATAAAAGGGGCTTTGTCGTGGACAATGGAAGCGGTGAGGTGTTGTCTGTCGGCGGAATGGGGTTTTATGAGTTCGAGGAAGTGGACAACGCCCGCTTTGTGAAGCTGTTTCTGGCCGGATTAAAACAGGCGGCAGGGTTGAGCAAAGCAGGGCTAGCCGTGTTCGAGTTGATTTATAGCCATATTCAGAACAACCCCAATTCTGACAAAGTGGAGTTGAGTTTTTACACTGCATCCAACAGGATTGAGGGCTTGAACGAGCGCACCTATCAGCGCGGCTTGCGCGAGTTGTTGGAAAAGGAGTTTCTTTTTAGGAGTCCTTCGGACGGCGTTTTTTTTATCAATATCCGGTATATGTTCAACGGTGACCGCTTGGCCTTCGTAAAGGGCTACAGGCGCAAGGGTGCGCCGAAAGATGTTAATCAGCTTTCGCTTTTTGACGACGTGCCGGACGTGCTGGCCTCGTCGGATGGGGAATAAATCAGGGCTTTTTTTCTTGGGTTATTTCGGCGGCTTGTTTCGGAAACTTCTGAATGAGCCATTTCAGAAGTTCGACTTGGTCGAATCCCGTAGCACGTCTAACTTGAGCCAATAGCTTTTGGCTAGATGGTCGCTCAAGTGTCAGATTAGACGCGCCTTCGTTGCACACTGAACAAATGGCGCGGAGATTGCCGGCATCGTCGGTGCCGCCCTGTGATTTATCTATGATATGCCCGATATGGAGCCGCGTTTTTCTGGTCTCATCGTATGGGTGCGGCTCACCAGCCACCGCGCCGCACATTTGGCAAGTGAAGCCGTTACGATCCAGAACGAACGCCCGAACCTCTTTTGATATAGCTCTCTCGAAAGCAGGGATAGGCTTTGCATCTAAAAGTAAATACTGGCCGGGCTTTAGGTCGCTGCGGTCGTTATGCGTCAAGATTTGGTAGCCTTCCTCGGTGCGTAACTCTCGAACACGTCGCGCCCATTCACTGATTCCGCCGGCAACATCCCGCAATTCGTCGGAATCCATCATCCGCCCGATATTTGCCAGAAAATGCTGGCGCAGTTTTGCCCGCGCTCCCTTGCTCTTCTTTTCCGTCATGCTGTCCGCCGTTTCTTAGCGATTGATACAACTGTTTGTTCCATTAAACACGCGCGAAGCTGGGAGGCTACGGCACACGCAACCGGCGGCGGAAAAGCGTTTCCGACCTGCCGATAAGCGGGCGTTTTCTTTCCGGTAAAAATCCAATCATCAGGAAAACCTTGAATCCGTGCCACCATTGGCACAGTGAGCCGTGGCATTCCGACAAAATCCCTCTGCGGCGCTTCGTCAACAATGCCAAGACCATCAACGCCCAAAGTCGCCCAAGCCGCGCGGGCGCGAGTTGGGCCGAGGTCTGGGCCACCGTGTTTTTTTGAGCCGCCAACAACTGTTGGCGCTATCTCGTTCGCTTTCTCCTTCCATGCCTTCGCACCCACCCACCCACGAGCCGCCATGAGGTCAAAAAGTTTTTCTCCTACTGTTGGCGGGCTGTGCGGGTGTGGTGTAGGCCAATCAAAATTGGCGGAAAGGTCTTTCCTGATTGCAACGAACACAACACGCGGGCGAAGTTGCGAAACTCCGTAATCTGAGGCGTTTAATAGTCGCCAGTCGGTTTTGTAGCCTAGTTTTTGGATTTGTCCGGAAACATATTTCCGGTAGTCGTCAAAAATTGCATCGAGGATGCCGCGCACATTCTCAATCATCACGGCACGGGGGCGGATTTCGTCTATCAAACGAAGCGCCGCCGGAAACATGTTTCTTTCGTCGGCCTTCCCTAGCTGTTTGCCAGCCTTGGAAAATGGCGGGCAAGGTAAGCCGCCGGCTAATAAATCAATTCCCTTGAACGGGGAGCCGTCAAAGGTTTCTAAATCCTGCTCGAATACTTGCCAGTGTGGCCGATTAAATCTCAATGTCTCGCAACATCTCGCGTCTATCTCGACAAGCCCTTGATGACCAAAGCCGGCCATTTCAAGCCCTAGAGCTTGCCCGCCGCCGCCCGCGCACAATTCCAATGATGTTAAACCAGTTTCAAGCATTTCCCCGCATACCTTCTGAATGTTTTTAAGGCAATATGCCCCTTTCTATCCGTGCAATTCTGGCATGGTTTCCCTTTTGGTGAAATCAAAAAGCAAATCTAAGCCCGATTTTTCTCGGTTGCACTGCTGCGGGCGGGGTGCTAGTTTTTCTCTATCGCGTCGGTTCCGCCTTCTGGCCGTTCCGGCGTGGCACCCCTAAAAAGGTGTAAACGCTTCTAGCGTTAAAGGGCGGCGAATGTGTCCGCCCTTTTTTGTGCCCGATTTTTTACGACCTCGCGCTTTTTGCGAGATCGTAAAAAATGGGCAGCCGTCGGCAGACTAAATGCCCTTAATCCGCGCGGGGAGCGTCGCTTCTAGCGCCTCAATTTCTGCGGCTAACTCCTCGTGATAATCAAGCCTTATTCTTGCGCTTTCGGGTGTCTCGTCCTCGGGCGCTATCGCTGTTGCTGCGAGTAGTCGCTTGTTGATTGCCAAAAGCTCGGCTTGTTCTGCTTCGGTTAATTTGCTCATGGCTCGCCCTCTGGTGATGTGGTCGCCAGATTGTCGCAAAGTTTGACCGTTCCCGCGTTTCTAGTGTGTGATTGCCGTTCCTTCAATCAGTGCGAAAGCAAGGCGGCTTTGTGAATAAGGCAACAATCAAAAAGGCTTTATTTATTGTTGTATCACTCGGGGCGGTTTATGCCTTCAATGTCTATTTTGGTGATGCTTTCCCGTGGTTTGTCGGTGTCGCCCTTGGGGTTGTCTATCTTTTTGTCTTTGATGACTACCAAGACCCCGTCTACACCCCAGAAGACAGGGGCGCAGAAATTGCTGACTTTGAAGCAATAAAAAATGCGGAACTGTTGGGTGGCTCTGGGATTCCGATTGGCTACAAAACTTTTGATAATAACAATAACCCAACCCGCCATTTGCTCCACTACGCCGGAGAAAATCACCTCTTCACCTGCGGCAAAGCCGGAAGCGGCAAGGGTGCAACTATCATTGTTCCCGCCCTGCTTGAGTTCGGCGGCTCCTGCATCGTGATTGACCCAAAAGGACAGAATACCGCAATCACGGCGCGGCAACGGGCGCGGCTCGGTCATAAGGTGTTCATCCTCAACCCTTACAACGTGCTATCTGACCACCTCAACGACAAAGGGGACAACGTCCAAAACCTCGCGGGGTTCAATCCGCTTGACCGTATCCGGTCAGAGTCGGATTCATTTGTTGCGGATGTGCGCAGCCTCGCGCAAGCCTTGATTGTGGATAGTGGAAAGGGTGACTCCCACTGGCCGGACACGGCACGGGAGTTGGTTTCTGCGCTGATTATGCACGTATGCCGGACAGCTTCGCCCGAACGTCGCAACCTTGGCGAAGTGCGGGCGCTGCTCGCCCAACCCCTTGAAGGCTTCTTGAATACCATCACTGACATGATGGAAAGCGATTTTGCCCCGCTTGCCCAAAAAGCCGCGCAATTTTCGGAAGGAACCAACGAGATTAAAAGCGTCATCAGTGCCGCACGGACTCAACTGGCCTTTCTCGATGACCCCGCTATCTGTGCGGCGCTGGCAAAATCAGATTTTAGTTTCTCGGATTTGAAGCGCGAAAAAATCACGGTTTATCTGGTCTTACCGTTCAAGCAACTGGAAGCGCAAGGGCGCTGGTTGCGGCTGCTCATCACGTCCGCAATCGAAGACTTGACCGAAGAGCCGCGCGAAGATGATAGCCGCGTCTTGTTTATCCTTGATGAGTTCGCCCAGCTCGGCCGCCTTCCGGCGATCGAGCGGGCGCTTGCTTTGGTGCGTGGCTATAAGGTGCAGCTCTGGCCGTTCATTCAGGACTTGCCGCAACTCCAGCAGCTTTACCCCGAGCGCTGGGAGTCCTTTCTGTCGGGGGCTGGGGTTCAACAATTCTTCACCCCCAACGACAAAACAACGGGGGAGTATGTTAGCAACCGATGCGGCCAACGTCTGCGCCGTCGTTCCTCGTCCTCCATCTCAACCACAGAAGGCAAAGACAGCAAAAGCGCGACCTCGGGGAGTTCGTCTTCTGACCACTGGGAGCCGCTTTTTCAGCCTTGGGAGCTTTACGGCAGAAACTCCATCACTCAAATGATTTTTGTTGAAGAGTTGTCACCCGTCGTGTGTGCTTATCGGTGGCCGTATTTTCTTATCCATCCTTCAGACCCAAACCTAAACAAAGAGCTTGCCGACCCTGACCCCTTCCACCTGTAAGGGGCTTGCTATCGCTGGCCGCGTGGCGCTATGCTGACCACGCGGAACAGCTGGGAAGCGATGGCCGCCAAGGTGCGAGAGGTCAGCCGAAAGGCTGGCCTTTCCATTTTCTAAGGCTCAAACTCCCGTCCACCGTCGTTCTCGTTTCCAGTCTCCCGCCATTGTTTCAGCATCCGCTTGATGCGCTCTTCGCGCTTGGCTTGCGCCGTCTGCACCTTCTCGCGGCTCTGCTGGTCGGCCTGTTCTCTGTGGAGTTCGTGCCATGCTTGCTTAGGGTGTTGTCTCGCTTGCTCCTGCCGCTCCCGTGCCGCTTGGTTTTGCGCTCGCTCGGCGGCTGTTGCGTCCGTGTTGGTGTAGGTGGTTTGCTTGGGCAGTTCCTCCCGCAATCGTTGCTTAAAGCCGCCCCGCCTCATTTCTGGCTTGTCGCCTTTGGCCTCGATGCGGTCGCGATACTGCCGCCACGTTTCATACTCTGCCCGCTTCTGGCGGTAGTCGCTTTGCCGTTTCAGTTCGGCGGCCAACTCGTCGGCTTGCCCTTTGAGCAAGGCGGCGGTGAGGTCGTGGCGCTGAATGTGGTTGAAGTCCTGAACAGATGCCCCGCGCTCTAGGTGCGCGTTACGTTCAAAGCCGCGCTGCTGGCGGTCGTATTCGCGGGCGTGGCGGTCGCGCATTCGCTCAAGACGCGCGGCGGCTGCCTTCTCCCATACTTGGCGCCGCGTTTCGTCGTCAATGTAAAAGGCTTTGGTTTTTTCTTTGCTGTCTTGCGCCTCTTTCATGGCATGGGCGGCGCTAGCATCGCCCTTGCCTTTGCGCTCCTTCTCGTTTTTTAGCTCTTCTTCGGCGGCCAGTTGTTGAGCAAGCCGCACCTCGTCCAGCGTCGGCACGTCCAACCCGTTATCAAGTCCGGCCATGCGGTCTTTGATTTGGGCGGGCGCGGCTCCGGTCGTGCGTTTGCCGATGCTGTAGACGTTGCCATTCTCGGCCACGGCCACGAAGTCGCGGCGGTCGCCTTTGGCGAGGGTGTAGCCTTCCTCTGCCAATGCAAAAGCAAAGTCTAGGGCGTTGTCTGTTGTTTCCCATGCGTGGCGGATCTGGTCGCGGATGTCGTGGACATTCTCGCCAGTCCGCCGCGCTTGCTCTGTCTCTGGCCGCCCTGCCCGCGAATGGTCACGGGCTTGGGTTTTCTCACTGGTGACAATCCGCAAGCCCCAATCAAGTTCCATCTGGCGGGCAAGCTCTTTGCATTTAATCCGGTCTTGCCAGAGGTCGGCTGCCTTCATGGTTTCAGGGTTCACGCGGTTTATCACTAAATGACAATGCGTTGTGCCGTCCTGCTGGTGATGCAGGACGACGGCGGCTTGATGGTCTTCCATCCCGAACGCTTCCGCCACCCGTTCGGCGGCGGCTTGCCAGTGTTCGGCGCTCAAGCGTTCACCATAGGCCGCCCGCATCTGCACATGATAGGCGTGGTTTTCGCAGTTGCTCCGCTCGGCCAGATTGTCCATTCTGAATATCGCTTGCCGCAAGCTGGCCGCGTCCATGTTCCGATATTCCAAAACTTCGGCGTGTTCGTTTTTGCCGCTCTCCAAATAGCGGGCGAGTGATTGGCCGCCTTTGCCTGCTCGGGCTTTAACTATCACCGCTCAAAGCCTCGTCCAGTCGTTCGAGTATCTCCCGCACCTCGGCCAAACACGCGGCAAGGGCGGGCGGCGGGATAAGCTGGCCTTGATTGGCCAGCTTCGTTAATTGGTTCAGGTTGCCGCCCACCTTGCCAACCTGACCCGAGAGCCGCGCGAGTTCGACGGCATCACGGGCGGCGCGGCGTTTGGTGCCTTCGGTCTGGCGGCCAAGTAGCAAAGTTCTGGCGTAACCTGACAGGCTCAAGCCTACGGCCTCCGCGTCGGCTTGAACCTTGGCGCGTTCGTCTGCGTTCAGTTGAACGGTCAAGGGCGAACGCTGGCGGTTATCACTGGCGCTCATGGCCGCCACTCCTTCCGCCGCTCGGCGGGTCTGTTTGGGGGATGAAACGGGGGCAAGCCCCCTTTCCAAGTAGAGGGAGAAAGCGGAGCCTTTCGACCGTTGGCGCGCATCGCGCCACTAACTTGCTCTGTTCGGATTCCATGAAACCAAGTCTATCAGAAGCCGCCGCGAATGTGCAAACGTCCGCAAGGGGGGACTAGTCCCCCCTCGGCTTCGCCTCACCCCCCTAGGATACGGGACAAGGTGCGAGGCTTAGAGATTCGGGGATTTCTTGGGGTTCGGTTGGTGTTGCCTGACCAGTTCGGCGGCCACTCGGTCGGTGATTTTGCGATATTCCAAAAGCTCATCTAAAGCGGCGGCCAAAAGCTGCGCCCGTTTGCCCTTGCTCTTGGGGCGGCGCTTCGGTCTTTTCTGTAACTCTGGCGGCGCGGCGGCTTCGGGGTTGAATTGCCGATGTGCTGCCCATGTGTCGCGGGGTTGGGTCATTCCCCGAGGTTAGGGCGGTTCGCTGGTTAATTTCAATAAAAATCAGCCTTTCCAGCCTCTAAAAATCTTTCTGAACAATGCGCCCTTGTCCGGCTCGGGCTGTTCTGGTGGGGTGGTCTCGGCTGGCTTGGGTTCTGGCTGGTGGGTCAAAAGATTGGTGGCTTGCTGCCGCCAGTGGTCGCGGTCGGCCTTCAGGTCTTCAAGCTGGCTTTCGAGTAAACGGCGCTCTCTCTCAAGCTGGGCGCGTTCCCGTTCTCGCTCTTCCTGCTCTTTTTTGAGCATTTGCGCCAGTTGTTCGGGTGTTTGGTTGTGTTCTGCTGTCGTTGTGTCTCGTTCGGTTGCCTGTTTTGGAGGATACACCCTGAACAATTCTGACGGGTCTATCTGCCATTGGTTCTTATCGTCACGGCTCGCGCTCAATCGTCCGGCTTTTATAGCATCCAGCAAGGTGGATTTCTGTTTTCCGCACTCTTTGGCGGCTTGTCCAAGTGTTAAAGGTGGCATGTTCGGCCTGTGTTGTGGTGCGTTGTGTGTCGTTCGGTTGCCCGTTGTTCCGAATGTTCGGCCAGTTTTGCCGCAAAGTCAAGGTCTTGGGCGCGGTTTCTCATGTATCGCGCAAACTTTCACAGACGGCCACAGGAGGGCGGGAAGGGCTTTAGATGGGGAAAGGTGCCGGAAAAGGTCTTAAACCCTCTCAACGGCCAAAAAATCGGGGTTGGTGACGATTGAGCGGGGAAGGTTTCGCCCCCTGTGATAACCCGCCAAGCAAAAAACGCCCTCGGCTCCTGATTAGCTGGGGGTTCGCAAGTATCGCCAAAGCTGCGCGGCGGCTTGGTGTCCGTCCTCAAAATCCATTTTATAACCGCCTTTTGCGTAGTGCTGGCGGATGGTTTGCCCGTGGCGGTCGGCGAAGTCGTCCACGCTCAAGGCTGCATCCTGCATGATGGCCGCTTTTGTTGCGGGGTTCGTTGCAAGGTCGCTGAAGATTCCGGCGGGGTTTGGGTCTTCGGTCATGGGGTCGGTTTTTTCTTAAAAATCCGATTGTAACGCTCTTTAACTGCGTTTTCTCTGTCTTGCAGGGCTTTTAATTCGGCACTATTGGCCGTCATTTGGGCTAGGTGTTCTTCATCCCGTGGGAATCTGTCGGGGTTGGTTTCAAGTCTGGGCATCATTTTCAGGGCTTCAATCGTGTTGAGCCTCCAAAAACGAGCGCTTTCCGTGGGCGTGTGGTCTGGCTGGTCGTCCATATTCTGACCGTAGCAGGTCGCAGGGGCTGATTTCAAGCCTCGCGCCTTGCCCTATATCCCCGCCCTCGATCTGCGAAGCAGACCACGGGCGGAATAAAAAAGGGTTCTTTTTTGTGTGATGAGTTACCCACCCCCGCCCGCCGCCGCCAGCGAGCCTTAACGGCGCGCGGCGACGGTCAAGCGTGGATAACTCACCAAGCCCTTTTTTTATATATAAGAAGGGAGATTCTAGGATTTGTATATTTCACGGGGGTTTCAGAGGTAGCGAAGCGACAATTTCTGTCGGTGAAGCGACAAAACCAGTCGTTGAAGCGTCAAAATTAGCTTGATTTTTTGTCGGTTCTCGGACAAGCTCTTGTCAGTTGAGCGACAAAAAAAGGCGGTAAAAATGACGGAAAACAACCAAAAAGACGCCCTAATTATTAGCCATAAAAAGGGCGTTCCTGTCTATGCGACTAACCCAAGCGTTCCCGACCCTGACAGCATTAAAAAGCGTCGGGCTGTTAAGTTTGGCGACGATAAAAGGGGCTTTGTCGTGGACAATGGAAGCGGTGAGGTGTTGTCTGTCGGCGGAATGGGGTTTTATGAGTTCGAGGAAGTGGACAACGCCCGCTTTGTGAAGCTGTTTCTGGCCGGATTAAAACAGGCGGCAGGGTTGAGCAAAGCAGGGCTAGCCGTGTTCGAGTTGATTTATAGCCATATTCAGAACAACCCCAATTCTGACAAAGTGGAGTTGAGTTTTTACACTGCATCCAACAGGATTGAGGGCTTGAACGAGCGCACCTATCAGCGCGGCTTGCGCGAGTTGTTGGAAAAGGAGTTTCTTTTTAGGAGTCCTTCGGACGGCGTTTTTTTTATCAATATCCGGTATATGTTCAACGGTGACCGCTTGGCCTTCGTAAAGGGCTACAGGCGCAAGGGTGCGCCGAAAGATGTTAATCAGCTTTCGCTTTTTGACGACGTGCCGGACGTGCTGGCCTCGTCGGATGGGGAATAAATCAGGGCTTTTTTTCTTGGGTTATTTCGGCGGCTTGTTTCGGAAACTTCTGAATGAGCCATTTCAGAAGTTCGACTTGGTCGAATCCCGTAGCACGTCTAACTTGAGCCAATAGCTTTTGGCTAGATGGTCGCTCAAGTGTCAGATTAGACGCGCCTTCGTTGCACACTGAACAAATGGCGCGGAGATTGCCGGCATCGTCGGTGCCGCCCTGTGATTTATCTATGATATGCCCGATATGGAGCCGCGTTTTTCTGGTCTCATCGTATGGGTGCGGCTCACCAGCCACCGCGCCGCACATTTGGCAAGTGAAGCCGTTACGATCCAGAACGAACGCCCGAACCTCTTTTGATATAGCTCTCTCGAAAGCAGGGATAGGCTTTGCATCTAAAAGTAAATACTGGCCGGGCTTTAGGTCGCTGCGGTCGTTATGCGTCAAGATTTGGTAGCCTTCCTCGGTGCGTAACTCTCGAACACGTCGCGCCCATTCACTGATTCCGCCGGCAACATCCCGCAATTCGTCGGAATCCATCATCCGCCCGATATTTGCCAGAAAATGCTGGCGCAGTTTTGCCCGCGCTCCCTTGCTCTTCTTTTCCGTCATGCTGTCCGCCGTTTCTTAGCGATTGATACAACTGGTTTGTTCCATTAAACACGCGCGAAGCTGGGAGGCTACGGCACACGCAACCGGCGGCGGAAAAGCGTTTCCGACCTGCCGATAAGCGGGCGTTTTCTTTCCGGTAAAAATCCAATCATCAGGAAAACCTTGAATCCGTGCCACCATTGGCACAGTGAGCCGTGGCATTCCGACAAAATCCCTCTGCGGCGCTTCGTCAACAATGCCAAGACCATCAACGCCCAAAGTCGCCCAAGCCGCGCGGG